>CAZKCX010000142.1:0-12041 GCA_964550865.1 uncultured Planctomycetales bacterium | reverse complement strand
GCTCGCCGACTGGCGGAGGCGACTGCGGGTCCCCTTGCGCGACGTCTCGGGTCATCCGTGCCTCTTCTACGTAAAGCGATACGAAGACCCGCCCCTGCGAGAGCAGCTTCGACGGATTCTCACCCAGCATCCCAAGCACGGTTCGGCCTGGTGGGAATGGGAGAACATCCACACGCTCTCGTCCGGCGGGATTCCGACGCCCACTCCCGTGGCCTTCGGCGAGAAGATGCACGGGGTCTTCGAGCGGCGGAGCTTCCTCGTCACACAGGCCATCCCGGGCGAGTCGCTCGAATCCTGGGTACCCCGACATCTGGGACCGCAGGGTGACGTCGGCCGCGAGGCGCGAATCGCGTTGGTGGAGCTGGTGGCGCGACTCGCACGCAATCTACATCGGCGTCGAATGGTCCACCGCGATCTGTACCTGTCCCATATCTTCCTTTCGCACAACGAAGACGGCAGGCCGGTCCTGCGATTGATCGATCTCCAGCGCGTCTTTCGCCCTCGATGGCGATGGCGGCGTTGGCAGGTAAAGGATCTGGCCGCGCTGCACTACTCCACGCCGTGGGAGTGCGTTCCCGCCACCGATCGTGTCCGCTTCCTCCGGCGCTATCTGGACGTCAAGAAGCTGGGCCCGCAAGACAAGAGGCTGGCCCGTCGGGTGCTCGACAAGGCCCGCCGCATGGCACGCCACAATCGGCCTAGGTGAGTCGCCAGCCAGGAGGTACGGCATACCGGGCGACCCGGCGGGGGAAGACGCCGCCGCGACGCGGCCCTTGGACGCGCGGACGCCCCGGCCGGTCTGCGTCCGGCGCGGGGCGCTCGCGTGAACCCTGCGGGGGGTATGGCCTACGATCCCTCGCTCAGAAGCTGTCGATGTCGATCTCGCCGATGTCGATGCGGATGTCGATCGTCGCGCCACCGCCGTTGAGGACGGCCTTGGCATATCCGAACGTGTCGATCACATCGTCGTCGTAGTCGTCGAAGTCGTCTTCGTCGAAACTGACATGGCCGAGCGCGGTCTGCGCCTGCAGGGTCGCGCCGATGTCGGTCGGAAGCTCCATGTCGACATTGCCGGCCTCCACGTCGATGTCGACCACGTCATCGGCGGCGAGGGCGAGGATCTTCACGTCGATATTCCCGGCCTCACTCTCGATGTCGAGCGACCCCTCGTGCGAGTCGACGTCGACGTTGCCCGCCTCCGTCTCGATCGCGAGCGCGGTTTCGGTCCCGATCGCGCGGATCGAACCGGCCTCCGAACGGAGCGTCGCGGCCGTGTCCAATGCCACCGCCGTGAGATGACCGATCTTCTGCGTCGCGTCGACGGCGTGTCCCGGGGGCAGCGTGATCTTCAGCTTGTACTGAACGACTTGGACAGACCCCATGATCGATTGGATGTGGATCTCGTCGTCCGTCACCGTGAAGTTGAAGTTGCCTTCGTCGCCCGTGGCGGATTCCGGCTTGGCCGCGGTGATGACGAGCGCCTCGCTGGCGTCGTTGGGCTCCGTGATGGTCACCGCCATCTCCGCGAGCAGCTCGTCGGCCTCTTCCTCGGTGGCGGCCAGGGCCACGCGCGTGATCTCCACCGACACCTCCGTCGCGCTCGGATCGACGCTGATCCGCGTGCTGCCAATGTCGTTGGAGATGGTCACCGGGGCACCGTCCGGCACGTCGAAGGTCTGCGTCTCCTCGGACTCCGCCCGATCGGGCGTGATGAACTCAAACGTGAACATCCAGTCGCCGTAGAACCCGCACCCCGCCAGGACGAAGACTCCGCTCGCCAGAAGCGTGGCCACCAACCCTGCGCTTCGAACACATCTCATCTGCCTGTCCTCCATATAGCCCGTGGGACTGTTCGTTTCCGGAAAGACCGGTGATCATGGACTCCGCGGCCCCCTGGACGGTCACCGGATCCGCGCCTGCCGCCGGGATACGCAAGGACGGCCACCCACCGCCCGTTTGCCCCGGTCCTGAAGAGAGACGACGTGGGTGCCTCCGAGCATCACCATTTTGTCAGGTTTTCGCGTCCCAGGCATTCTCGGCGATCACGCCCAGGTTTCCCTATCGACATGCTTGCACATAACTCTTTGAAAAACATGGTGTTTCAGCTGAATGCTGGGAAGAGTGCTCGCCCGGGTCCCGGAGGCGTTGTCGCCGCCGTTCCGTCCAATTATCGTGTCGCGGTACGACCGGCTACAGCCAATGAGATCAGCAGGAGTCGAAGCCCATGTCCGTTCGGGTTGCCGTCGTGGGATTGGGGAACTGGGGCCGTATGCATCTCGAGGCCTACCGTGATCACAGGGAGGCCGAGGTCGTCGCGGTTTGCGACGCCGACGCCGAGCGCGCGCGTGCAATCGCCGATCTCGAGGGAATCGAGAAGGCCTACGAACGCGTTGAGGAGCTGGCCGCCGATGAGGACGTCGATGCGGTCTCGATCGTTACGCCCGACTTCGCGCATACCGAGCCCGCTTTGACGGTCATCGGGGCGGGCAAGCACCTGCTCATCGAGAAGCCGCTGGCGACCCGGCTGGAGGATTGCCAGCGGATCGTGACGGCGGCGGGCGAATCGGGCGCGCGGCATATGGTGGACTTTCACAACCGCTGGAGCCCGATCTTCGTCCGCGCCAAGCGAGGCATCGACCAGGGCGACCTGGGCGACGTGAAGATGATCTATCTGCGGCTCAACGATCGGATCTCCGTGCCGACCGAGCTCCTGCCCTGGGCGGGGCAATCCACGGTACTGTGGTTCGTGGGCACGCACATGATCGACACGATCCGTTGGCTGACCGGGCAGGAGGTTGTGCGCGTCTACGCCGTCAAGCGAGACGGCGTGCTGTCGTCCCGGGGGATCGACACGCCGGACTGCTATCAGAGCACGCTGGAGCTTTCCGGCGGCACGGTGGCCGTCCTCGAGAACTGCTGGATCCTCCCGAATACGAGCCCGAGCTTGATCGACCTGAAGTGCGAGATCGTCGGGAGCGAGGGCGCGATCTACGCCGACGCCAGTCACCACCGCGCATTGGAGACGTATACGAAAACCGGTGGAGAGTACCCCGACCTGTTCGTCTGCCCGTATGTGCACGGTCGGCCCAAGGGCTTCGCGCTCGAAAGCGTCCGCCACTTCGTTGATTGCATCGTCGAGGACCGTGAGCCCATGGTCTCGCTGCTCGACGGCCTGGCAGTGACAAAGACCATCCTCGCGATCGAGGAGTCGGCCGACCGAGGGGTGCCCGTTGAGATCGACGCATGAGTTGGAAGGCCCGGTCGAAGCCTTGATGCCCGGCGCGAGGAGGGGTATTCATGGGGCTCCGGAGAACCGCTATGACCTCGAAAGAACGCATGATGCGGGCGCTGCATCGGGAGAAGCCCGATCGCCTGCCCGTCTCCATCCACCAGTGGCAGCAATACCATCTCGACACCTACATGGGCGGCGTCGATCCGCTGACGGCCTTTCGCGAGACAGGCATGGACGCGGCCATCCAGTACTTCGAGGCGATGGGGCAGTTCTGGGTCCCCAACGCCGAGCAGTACCTGGTGCAGTCGCCGGATTGGCGCGAGGAGATCACGATCGTCGACGACGACCCGCGGCACCGCTTGCTCGACCACACGATCATCACGCCCGAGGGCGAGCTCACGTACAAGACCGGCGGCAACCTCCAGACGACGTGGGTCACCGAGTATTTGATCAAGCGGCATGAGGATGTCGACCTCATCGAGAAGTACATGCCCGTGCCCAAGCTCGACAAGCAGAAAGTCGCCCAGGCGTACGACGAGGTCGGCGATGAGGGTATCCTGCGAGGATTCGTCTGGGGTGATCAGGCCGGCTGCTGGCAGCACGCCTGCTGCCTCATGGACGTGCAGGACCTGATCCTGGAGTGCTTCGACAACCCGGAGTGGGTGCACCGCCTCTTGAAGGTTCTCCTTGAGAAGAAGCTGCGCTTCATTGAGGACTCGCTCGACGGGGCCAGGTTCGATCTGATCGAGACGGGCGGCGGGGCATCGAGCGATACGGTGATATCGCCCGACCTGCATCGCGAGTTCTGCATGCCGTACGATCGCGAGATGCACCGGACGCTGCACGACGTCGGGCACATCGCAACCTACCATACGTGCGGCGGCATGATGCACATCCTCGACCTCATCGTGGAGAACGAGACCGACGCCTCCGAAACGCTCACGCCCCCGGGGACGGGTGGGAACATCACCGACCCGAGCACGGTCCGCGAGGCGTACGACGGCAAGGTGGCGATGATCGGCGGGATGGACCAGTTCAACGTCATGACCGACGGCACGCCGGAGCAGATCCGCGCCGAGGTGCGTCGGCTCTTCGAGGGCTTCGGGCCCGACGGCGGCTACATCCTCTCGATGTCCGACCACTTCTTCGAGACACCGCCGGAGAACCTCAAGATCTACGCCGAGGCAGCGAAGGAATGCACGTACTAATGGCGGGGGGATGCGCGCTGATCCTGGCGAACGGACCTGGCCCGACGAGCCAATCGGCCGGCGCCATCACCATCGACAACATCGACCTGGCGGTCATCGTCGTCTACCTCATCGGCATCGTCGCCCTGGGATGCCTCGCGGGTCTGCTCCGCAAGCGCCACGCGGGGGGCAGCTCGTACTTCCTGGCCGGCAAGTCGCTCACGTGGCCGGTCATCGGGCTCGCGCTCTTCTCGACGAACATCTCGACGATTCACCTGGTGAGCCTTGCCCAGGAGGGCTACGTCAACGGACTGGCGTACGGCAACTTCGAATGGATGGCGGCGTTCACACTGATCGCCCTGTCGCTGTTCTTCGCGCCGTTCTACATCCGGTCGAATGTGACGACGCTGCCGGACTTCCTGGAGAAACGGTACAGCCGGGCGTGTCGGGATTGGCTGGCGTTTGTCTCGATCCTCTCGGCGATCTTCATCCATATCGGGTTCTCGCTGTGGACCGGTGCCGTGGTGCTCCGGGGACTCTTCGGCATCGACGAGATGGTAAGCATCATCTCGGTGGCGGTGTTGACCGGCTTGTACACGATCATCGGGGGACTGCTCGCCGTCGTGCTGACCGAGTCGATCCAGACGATCGTGCTGCTGGCCGGGGCGATCTGCATCACCGTGATCGGGTTGCACGACATCGGCGGCTGGTCGGGCCTGGCCGACAGCGTCGATCCGGTCAAGCTCACGATCCTCCGCTCGGCCGACGACCCGGCGAACCTGCCGTGGTATTCGGTGTTCTTGGGCTATCCGATCATCGGGCTGTGGTACTGGTGCGCGGATCAGACGATCGTCCAGCGCGTCTTGGGGGCCAAGAACGAGAACCACGCCCGTATCGGGCCGCTGTTCGCGGGGTTCATCAAGATCCTGCCGGTATTCATCTTCGTGATGCCCGGGCTGATCTGCTTGGGGCTGATCAACCAGGGCAAGCTGCCCGCGACGCTCGACGATTCGGCCGATACCTACGCGTTCCTCATCAGCCACCTCCTGCCGACGGGGTTGCGAGGCCTGGCGGCCGCCGCGCTACTGGCGGCGCTGATGAGCACCGTCTCCGGCGCGCTCAACTCGATCGCGACGCTCTTCAGCTACGACATGTACAAGCGATGGCGGCCGGAGGCCTCGGATCGTCAGGTGATTCTGGTTGGCCGCTTCGTGACGTTCGTCGCGATGGTGGCGGCCATCCTCTGGTCGCCGTACGTCAGCCATTTCGAGAGCATCTTCCAGGGCATCTCGACGATCATCTGCTATGTCGCGCCGCCGATCACGACCGTGTTCGTCTGGGGTGTGTTTTCGCGTCGCGCGTCGTCGACGGGCGCCCTGCTGACGTTGTGGATCGGCTTCGCGCTGGGCACGACGGTCTTCGTGCTCGACTGGTACAAGAAAGAGACCGGGTGGAACGTGCCGTTCATGATGACCACGTTCTACCTGTTCGTGATCTGCTCCGGACTGCTGATGGGCATCTCCCTGCTCCGTCCGCATACCCACACGGACGAGAGCGTCGGCCTCGTGTGGGCGCATCCGCTGGACGCCGTGCGCGGCGAGGCGTGGCGCGGCCTCGGCGACTATCGCCTGCTTGCGGGCCTGCTGCTGGTAACCATGGTCGTGCTCTATACGATCTTCCGGTAGGATCTCGCGGGAGATCGGTGCATCCATGCGGATGCCCTACGACGGAGTCGATCGGTTCGGAAAGAGGGGTTCACGATGAAGGCAAACCTGGGACGGGTTCTGGCTCTGGTGTTGGCCACGACGTTTGTCTTGGGCGGCGTCGGATGCGCGAAGCCCAAGCGGTACGGCATGGTCATCAAGGTACGTCCGGAAAAGCTCGAGGAGTACAAGCGTCTGCACGCCGCCGTCTGGCCCGGCGTGCTCAAGCAGATCCGCGAGTGCAACATCCGCAACTACTCGATCTACCACCGGGACGGATACCTGTTCAGCTATTTCGAGTACACCGGCGACGACTTCGACGCCGACATGGCCAAGATGGCCGCCGATCCGACCACGCAAGAATGGTGGAAGCACTGCGAGCCCTGCCAGCAACCCCTCCCAACGGCGAAGGAGGGCGAATGGTGGGTCGAGATGGAAGAGGTCTTCCACTGCGACTAGCAGATCCTCTGGACGAGACGCGCGAGGACGGAAAGGAAACGCGATGCCGACACTGACGTTCCACGGGGCGGCACAGGAAGTCACCGGCTCGATGCACTTGCTCGATGTCGACGGCTTCCGGATCGCCCTGGACTGCGGGATGTTCCAGGGCAAACGGTCCGAGGCGCGGGAGAAGAACCAACTCTTCCCGTGCAAGCCCTCGGAGATCGACGCGGTCGTGCTGTCCCATGCACACATCGACCATTCCGGTCGGCTGCCGCGCTTGGTGAAGCAGGGATTCGAGGGGGCGATCTACACCACACCCGCCACGCGGGATCTGGCGGCCGTCATGTTGGCGGACTCGGCCCACATCCAAGAGGAGGATGCCCACTACTGGAACAAGAAGCGCGTTCGTCGGGGCGATGAGCCCATCGAGCCGCTCTACACACGGGACGATGCCGTGCAGACCGTCGAGCAGGTCTTCGGCATCCCGTACGGCCGGCGTTTCCATATCGCGCCGCACATCACGGTCCGGTTCATCGACGCGGGCCATATGCTCGGCTCGGCGTTCGTGGAGCTCCACATCCGGCCCAGCGGCGGCCGGGACTTTCGCCTCATCTACACCGGCGACGTGGGCAGACCCGGCGTTCCGATTCTCCGAGATCCCCAACCGCTGCCCGAGGCCGATTACCTCATCTGCGAGAGCACCTATGGCGGCCGGCGGACGGATCCCGTAGCGGACATGAAGGAGCGGCTCGCGGAGGTGGTCGAGCAGGCCGTCCAGCGGGGCGGCAAGGTCATCATCCCATCGTTCAGCGTTGGGCGGACGCAGACGGTCGTCTACAACTTGCATCAGCTCTTCATCGAGGGGCGGATCCAGCAGGTGCCGGTCTTCGTCGACAGCCCGCTGGCCGTCAACGCCACCGAGGTTTTTCGCCTGCACCCCGAGTGCTACGACGTCGAGGCGCGGCAATTCAACTCGAAGACGGGGGACATCCTCGGCAACGGTTGCTGCGGCTACATCCGAGCCGTGGAGGAATCCAAGAAGCTCCACCGTCGCCGCTCGTCGTGCGTGATCATCTCCGCCAGTGGGATGTGCGAGTATGGCCGCATTCTGCACCACCTCAAGAACAACATTCGCAGCCCGAAGAACACGATCGCGATCGTGGGGTTCCAAGCGCAGCACACGCTGGGGCGTCGGTTGGTGGAGGGCGAGAGAGAGGTCAAGATCTTCGGCGAGATGTATCCGGTCAAGGCGAACGTCGAGGTTCTCAACGGGTACAGCGCCCACGCCGACGCGGACGAGTTGGTCACGCTTGCGAGCCCTCTGGCCGACCAATGCCGTCACGCCTTCCTGGTTCACGGGGAGCCGGATCAGAGCGAAGCGCTTGGATCGGCCTTGCTGGCCGGAGGGTTCGGAGAGGTTAGCATGCCCTCATCCGGTGAGACGTTTGATCTCTAACCGGCATGCCATTGGGGGGCGCTGTACTCGTCCTCCTCCGAAGGGAACGCCTCTTGGGTATCGAGCCGCGCCCGAAGAGCGTACGCATAGCCGATGACCCCCCCGATCAAGAAGTAGGCGGACCGCGGATTCCACGGCGCGCCCGTGAGCGAGGCGATGAGGTAGGTTCCGCACATCAACAAGCCGATGTTGACCATCGCGAAATCTCGCAGGTCCGACACCCGCTTGCGTAGCTTCCAGAGCAAGGCTACCAGGCAGTACCAGGCGCCGTAGTAGAGAATTAGCGCTGGCAGCCCACCCCGTACGAGCAAATCCGTTGGTAAATTATGGGCAATTCCGAGCCCTATACCATGTTGAGCGGCCTTCAGCTTGAAACCGAACGTGCCATGTCCGAGAAGTGGTGATTCAAGCCAAAAACCTAGACCAGTGACCATGAGGGCAAAGCGATCGGTCTTATAGGAATATCCCAAGTCCTCAAATCGGTAGAAGAAGGGGGACGTCACAAACCAGGCGATCGCTCCGGCGAATAGCAGGAGGCCTATGATGACAGGCCACACGATGGATCGACCCTGTGCTTTTGACACCGGTTTGAGGTACAGGAACCAGAATCCAAGGCTGAGCACAAGTACAGTAGCCATACCGGTCCGACTGCCGAGTCGCGCAAGGTAGAAGAGGATGATCGGTACGAAGACTAGCGGGGCAAACCGCAAAAGCTTGTTTCTTGTCGTGAGGAAGAGGGCTACGCAGCTAAGTAGGGCTAGGTTTGAATTCATGGCGTTTCGGTTGGCGTTGCCGAGTTCCGTAAGCCGCAAATCCTCCGACACCGCACCTCGCCGAAGTTCGACATCCACCGCTGCTATGGCCTCGCTTTGAAGAAAGACGTGCGCAACCGGCGTGAGGGCCAAAGCCAGGAGCAAGGGTTTTACGCTTTCCCGGTTCGGTATAACGTTCGCCACAATCAACGCAAATCCGAAGACTTTGATCGAGCTTGCCACCCTCGCGAATATGGAACCGAGTTCCGAACCGCCCGCTCCGGCCGCCACGTCGCAGAAGGCTTGCCAGAAAAGCCATGCGAACAGGAAGAGGAATGGCTTGTGGATCTGAATCCGCCTCCCTTTGCCCAGCACATCAATCACCAGCCAAAACGGCACAAACGCCAAGGAGGCGATCTGTCCTATCCAGGAATCGAAGGTCCCTGCATAGACCCCGGTGATCAGGACCGATGGAAGCAGTCCCCAGGCGACAATGCCCGCCTTCTCCCCGCTGTCCTGCAAGACAATAGCCTTCCGCTCCAGGAACAGGGTGGGGTTCTCGTTGTAGACCCAATCTGCTGACATTACGCTGTCCGAACGATCAGTCCAGTGGCACCTCTACCCGTGACGTACCGGGGGCCTCAAGATAGTTATCGGTCGTTCGCGAGGAAACCTGCATGGACTTTGAATTCCAACCGCCTTTCGACCCAGGACCGCACCTCGAACCTTTGTGGGCCCGGGGGAAAGCTGGCGTCCAGAACTCGGCGCACATAGTAGTATACTACAACACTGGGAAATATCGTAAAAGGCTTGCTCCTCCTGTGCTTCCTCCCTATGATTACCGATCCCGACCGCAGTTTGTTCAATAGGAAGTGGGGGCGCTTCTTCCGTGCTCGCAAATGCTCTGAGAAGCATTGACCGAGTCCCGGAGTCCGGTAGCCTGGGGTCATGGATTTGTCGCGGCTCTTCGCCGATTGCATCGAGTTGCCTCCCCCGCCGGGCGCATGGGACCCAAAGGGACTCCCAGCCCACGGCGGCGTCTGGCTTCTTACCGACGAAGGGGACAGACCCATCCAATTGGGCGGCTGCGAGAGCCTGCGACGGACGGTACGCTTCCGCCTTGATCCGCCGGCCGAGGAAGAAAGGCGGCGACAGCGGGCCGATCTCCGTGCCATCGCCCGTCGAGTCTGGTGGTGGCCTACGCACTCCCAGTTCGAGACCGCGTACGACTACTACCGGATCGCCCGCGAGCTCTATCCGGACGATTACCTGGAGCGCGTGGCCTTCGGGCCGACCTGGTTCGCCGAGGCCTGTTTGGAGGCCCGCATTCCCCGACTTCGGCCGATGCGGTCGATCTTCCGCCCCAACTGCGACTACTTCGGCCCTTTCCAGTCGCGGTCTCGGTGCATCCGCTACATCGACGTGCTCGAGGAGCTGTATGGCCTATGCCGGTGCGTCGACATCCTCGAGCAAGCACCCAACGGCCGGCGATGCGCCTATGCCGACATGGGCAAGTGTCCCGCTCCCTGCGATGGTTCGTTCCCGATGGAGCAGTACCGCCAACGGGTCGCCGACGCGGTGGGCTTCGTCCGACGGGGACCGGCGGCTTTCCTCGCGGCGACGGAAGAGGAGATGAAACGAGCCGCCGACGCCCAAGAGTACGAACAGGCCGCCGCCCTCAAACGGCGCATCGACGAGGCCCGGAAGAGCCTCGCCAAGGGAAACGAATGGGTCGATATGCTCGAGCGATTCCGATGGCTGATCGTTCAGCGAGGGCCGGGCCGCACGACCGTCAAACCCTTCTTCGTTCGGGACGGATGGATCGATCGGGGCGAGGTCGTCAAGACGAAGAAGCTCAAAGAGCACGTCGATGAATGGCTCCGTGCCGTGCAGCAAGACTCTCCGAACGCCTCAAGAGACGACGAGCGTCAACGAACCGAGCACGTCTGGTTGGTTTCGTGCTTCCTGTTTCGATCCGAAAAGGTACCGGGGGTGTTTTTGCGGGCCTTGGACCTTCCTAGGGCCGAAGATGTGGTAGCACGGGTTCGCGAGGCCTTTCCGTCCGGTCGATCCGGCAAAGCGCAGTCCATGTAGCCGAAGCCCGATGCGCTCCCGACCTCCACGAGCTACCCCAAGATCCGGAAGCTCGGTAGCCTCAGCAACCCCTGCTTGAAACGAGTCCGCATTCCCCAGATCCGTTGACCGCAGTGATATGGTGCACACCAACCGAGAACCTCGAATCCCTGACGGACCTGGCCGGCAAGCGGGTAGACCGGGTACGTCGGACGAGGCCATAGGAGCATGTTAGCCTCGGCATGCACAGTTCGGTCAAGGGGGCTAGCGCCGTCGTCCATCGAGACGGATGGGGCAAGATTGGCACCAAGGTCCGGCCGAACGTGTGTGGCCGATCCCCTCGTAGGCCGTTTTCGCTTGACACAACTGTTTGACCCGGTAATTTGGTTCGTTCATGGGAAGCAAACGGAAATGCCGGTTCACAGGGTTGCGACGATAAGCTCTTTGCGTGTTCCGGCACCCGTCCCGGTAGAGGCGGGGTACTCGAATCCCATCGGGCGTTCTCGTCCCCTCATGGCTCCTTCGATTCGGCCCTCTTCGGCGCACACGCTGAGGCTCAGAGGCAGAGTGTGGGACACCGGAGGAGTGAGGCCCGCGGGCGTACCACGGCAAAGCTTCCCAGGAGCACTATGGGTACTTGGTCGATGCCGCGCAACGATAGACCATTAGGATGCTGAGGAGAAGGGCATATGCCAGCGGGTGCGAACGATCCACTTTCAGCCTTCACGAAGGCGGCGACGACCATTGGGAAGTGCAAGTCGCCGGACCATGCCGTGCATCGCTTTCAGCAGGTGTTTGAAGGGATCGATCTCGCAGGCAAGAACGTGTTGGATGTCGGGGCGGGAAGTGGCCTGGGTAGCGCATATGCAGTCGCGCAAGGGGCAAGGCACGTGATTGCGCTCGAGCCCGAAGCGGCTGGCGCGAGTTCTGGTTCTGCACAAAGGATCCTTCGTGTGCGTGACGCCATGGGGATGCCCAGCTTTGAGGCCCATCCACAACCGGTTCAGGACTATGATCCTGGCGACTTGCGATTCGACGTGGTACTCATGCATCAATCGATCAATCACCTGGATGAGCCGATGTGCGAGGAACTTCAAGATAATCCCGAAGCTAGGCGCGTATATCAAGAGGTATTTCGGTCGAACTGAGTCTCTAGCTAACTCCGGTTACTAGCTCCTTGCGGGTCATGGCTTT
>CAZKCX010000141.1:0-12060 GCA_964550865.1 uncultured Planctomycetales bacterium | reverse complement strand
CGTCGGGGAGAACCGTTCCCAGGTCGGCACGGTCGCGGCGTTGAACTCCTGGAGAAGCGTGCCCTCATAGTCATACGTCTCGAGACTTTCCAGGCCCGTGTTGACCACCAGCAGGCGATCCTCCAGCGCCAGGACGTGATGCAAGTCGTTGAAGCGAGGATTCGAGAAGAGCGAACGGATCTCCAGATCGGGAAGGGATACGCGGACAACCTCGGTGGGAACACAGGTGTAGTAGGCATTCGACAGAATCGAGCCATACGCCATTCGTACCGTCCCATTGGGAGAGACGATCGAGCTGTCCGGCGCGTAATGGGCGACACGAAGAATCTCCTGGCGATGAAAGTCAAGGACCAAGACGCCCGCCAAGTCGCATTTCCGTTCGTCTCCTACCCCGTAGGCCCGAAGCTGGACTCCCACCGACACACAAAGCTTCATCTTCGCTCCCACTGTCAAGTGCGACAAAGACTTCTGCAGGTCTCAGAGGGCTCGGAAGGTGAGACCCCTCCGCAACCTACTCCGTTCTCAGACGCCCGGGCCCACGACAACGCAGCAACATCGGAACTCTCCGTGCGTCCTCGATCCTATCGGCTCGACACGTTCCGCACCTTATCTTGCTATGGATGGGGGATCGTCAATCTAATGGTCCTGCCGCGCCTATCGGACCTCAACCGGGGCTGCGATTGCATCCTCTGGGAAGCTCGCTACGTCCCCAACCGGCTGAAGATCGACGACGGGACGTCGAGGAATCGGTTGATCCAATAGCCGATGATGTAGTTCGCCCCCGCCCCCAATACCTGAGAGACCGCGGTCGACGTCAGCTCGCGTGCCTCGTTCGTCGAGAGGTTCAGGCAGCCCTGCGTTTGGGCAAGCATGGGAATGCAGAAGGTCACCACGAGGCAGCATCGCTTGGCTCGACGCATCATGGACTTGAGCATCTTTCGTACTCCGTTCATCGCTCCGGGGTGTCCACGTCGGCGGGTTGATTGGCCGACGCGGCCGGCGTTCGGATCGGCGGCGCGGGCGTGGCCGCAGGCGCCGGAGGACCCGCCTCACGCTTAGCCTCGGGCCTCGCGGATTCCTCCGGCTCCGCAGCCGCGACGATCTCCGCCGGAACCACGACGTTCCGACGGGCGGTCTGGTCATACCGCTTGCTCTTGACACGGACCTTGACGATCCGGCCGACGTACTGGTTTGGTCGCATCTCGCTATCCGCGGGGAACTCCAGATACACGGTCGTCTTTCCGCTCACGGGGTCCACGATGCGGTAGCGTCCCTCGAAGGCGAAGCTTCGCACCAGCTTGCCCTGGAAGTCGTACAGGGGCTCGCGCCGGGGCGCCGCGGCTGGGCGTGTCGCGGTCGACCCTTTCTTCTTGTCGAGCGCGCTGGTGATGCGATCCAGTCGCTTGCGGATTTCGATGCGCTCGATCACGCTCCCGATCTGCTGCAGGCGGATCTTGGCGTACTGGGCGGGCACGTCTTCCTGCGTCTGGTTGGCGATCGGCTCGAAGCGCTTGCGCAGGGCCTCGAACTCCTCGGCCTGCAAAGGCCGCCGCTTGAGCGCGGCCTTGAACTCGGCGTCCACCAGATCCAAGCGCTTCTGCCAGAAATCGACGAGCTTCGGCGGCTGCTCCGCCTTCGGCTTTGGGGTGGGCTCCGCCCTCTTCGTGTCCCGCGTGATGATTCCGGGCGTCTCTGGCTCCGCCGCCTTGGTCGTGGGCGATCGCCTCGCTTCGGTCGTCTGCTCGATCGTGGGCGGCGTGACCGGCACCAGGGATTCTTCGTCGGCTTCGGCTGCGCTCTTTGCCAAGGAGGGCTCTTCGGGCGCCGCCCCCTCGGACACGGGACGGACGTACTGTCGGCTGATCCAGTAATACGCGTCCTTCGGGGGGACGATCCGATAGTATCCGTCCGGATGCTCGGAGAGGATCTCGATCTCCGCACCCTTGCTCAATTGCGCGACGACGCAGTTCTTTTTGCGCTCGTAGGCGGGGATCTGACTACCGGCCCGAACGTAGACGTTGTCGCCCTTGACGACGCCCTTGCCCTCGCCCTCTCGGATGACGAAGGTCTTGTCGATGTAGCAGAAGCTGCCCTTGGGTGGGCGGATCTTGAGCCAGCCGAATCGTTCGTCGTGCACCTGAACCCGATCGCCCTTGTTCAGCTTGGCCGTGGGATACCAGTTCTGCCCGTCCCGACTGCGGACGTAGACGTTGTCGCCCGTGACCTCCCCGACATACGGGAAGTCGCCCTTGGGCGCCGGCCGCGTCGCGGCCTCTCCAAAGGCTGGCGAGCAAATGATCCCAAGAGAGAAGATGACGATCGATCCCCGCATCGCCCAATGCCCCGTCGTTCTTACGCGTCTCATGATATCGTCTCCCGGCGAGAGACTCTCGGACGGTGCCGGAGGCAGGAGCCTCGGCGTACGGCTGTGGGCCAACCTAGACTCTTACCATATCCAACGGGAGTCGCCTTTGTCAACCTACGCCGCCAGCGAGAGTAATGACGATTCCTAAGTCTGGCGTGGCCTGAAACGAGGCAAGGAACGCCCGAGGAGAAACGCGGGTCTGAAGACGAGCCGCATCGCGGCTATAATGGAAGGACGCAAGGCGAATCGAAAGGGGCCTTCATGTCTGTGCATCATCGCACGATCTCCTGGGCCGCGACGGCCCTGCTCCTCACGACCGCTGTCGTCCTGGCCGAGGCTCCGAGCCCCGAGGACATCCTGAAGGACAAGGGCCTGCTGCTACGCGGATCGTCTCTGTACACGCTTCGGTCGGAGCTCGAACTGGATAAGCGGCTCTCCGACCGGCGGCCCAAGGGGGAGATCTGTGAGCTTCACGAGAAGCTCCTCCAGGTGAATCAGCGGCTTCGGCGCTCCCAGGAGCAGCTCCATCGGATCGAAGTAGCGGTCGGGGACTGGAGCCGGGAGCGGCAGCAGATCGGCGCCGACCTCGAACGCATGAACGCAAGGCCGGTGCCGGTCGATCAGCGCAACCGCGCGGTGATCGCCTACAACAGCGCAACCGATCGAATCAACCAGGCCCATCGGGACTACCAATCCATCCGGAAGGAGATCGAACGCCTCCGCGATACGGTGGGGAAGGCGCGGGAGGAGTACTTCCAGGCCTTGCTCAAGACCCGAGAGCTTGTCGAAGGAATCCACGCGCGCTACGAGGATCTCGGCGAGGACCCCGAGGTCCAGGCGGCCCTGGATCGGCTCAACGGCAACCGCGACACGAGCAAGCGGATCACCGTCGGCCCGTCTCGACCCTTCCTGCGTAACGTCAAGAAGCTGGAGAAGCTGGAGAAGACCGTCTTCACGGAGACCATCGAGCTCGAGCGGCGCGGAAACCTCTTCTGGATCGACGCCATCTTCGGCGAAGAGCATAACGTCCAGATGGTGGTCGATACCGGCGCGAGTCTGGTGACCCTCCCGGCCGACGTGGCCGACAAGATCGGTCTCAAGCCGACCGCAGGCGACCGCTCGATTCGTCTGATCCTGGCGGACGGAAAAGAGGTGCAAGCGCGTCTGTCGCGACTGGAGTCCCTCCGGATCGGGAAGTTCAAGGCCGAGGACGTGGCCTGCGCCGTAATGCCCAGCCACCTGCGGGGGGCGATTCCGTTGCTCGGACAGAGCTTCCTCGGGCGATTCACCTGCAAGGTGGACCCCGACAAGAAGACGCTGACGATCCGCAACCTGAAGCTGCCGGAGGCGGAAGACAAGGACAAGTCCGACGACGGGCGAAGACGCGGTCGACCGACTCGCAGACGCTGATCTCCCGTTGCGTCGGTACACCTCGATTTCGGTTGCACGAGCATCCCCGTGCAGACGCTTCGTATCCCTTGCCCAAGCCGCAAGATTCATCTGGCGAGGTCAGTCTCCGCGCTGCATGAATGCTGCGGTTCGACGCAGCTCACCACAGACGGCTCGGGCAGATGGTCGCGATATTTCTGAACTGCAGGACTAGCCGTCTCGGGGCGTGACCACCGTTCGGTTCACCACGTGCTCAAGCAGGAATAGCCTCTCGGTTCTGAGCGGATCCGAGATCTCGAGTGCGTTGTGAGAGCTGTCGCGAAGGAAGGCGCAGCATGCTGCATCTACGCCGCCACGGGAAATGGGGAGAAAGATGAGAAACACCGGGCGGGCCTCAAGCGACCCGCCCGGCGTCATCGTGCATCAGTTGTTCGCAGCTCCAAGAAAGCCGAGCCGAGCTGCGGTCCCGAACCACAAGTTGAAATCGGTGCCCTGGGATCCGCATCCATACGGAATCGTGCACGAGGGGTCGCGCTCGTAATCCGGGGCCGTGATCAAGGGCCAAATCGTCGCATAGTACGATTCGGGCGAGCAGTTAAGCACCGTTCCACAAGGATTCAGGGCTAGTAACCCGGTCTCCACGCATCCGGGCGCAAGGGTCGTGCCGACCAACGGCGCCGCCAGCAACAGTGCGAAAACGATTCGGCATTTCAGGGTATGTCGCATGGATATCTCCCAACCCAAGGATTCAGTCCGAAATCCGGGACCCGCGTTCCTTCAGGTCCCATCGGGTCCTCGCCAACGAGGCTCGGCGGAAGCCTCCTGCTTCCCCGCGTCGTGCGTCAGCTGCCCAGCAAGTCTGTTAGGCCACCGCCCGTCCCGTTCGTCGTCGTCCCCGTCGTGGTATCGGACGAATCGACGTTCGCGCAGTCCAGGAGCAAGCCATTGCCGGTGAACAGGGTGTCCGTGTCGCACGTGAGGAACCAGGTGTAGTTCAACGACGTCTGAATCAGCTCCCCCCCAAAGATTGTACAGTTCTGGGCTACGGAGAACGTCAGACCGCCTGCCAAGACCAAGGCCAACAGTTTCCACCGAGTACTCCGGCGTGAGAACATAGAGTCCTCCTCTTCGTTGCTGGAAGAATCGTTTTTCGCTCGGGTCGGCCTCCCCCCGTCCGCGCCGCGTGGAGGCACCCTATCAATTATTATCGGCTTGTCGTCCTGAATCAACTCGCGAAAACAATCTTCCAGCTACTTTCGGCGCAGGATCTTACGCAGCGTCCGATAACTCGTCCCCGGTTCGGCCTCTGCCGGGTTTCTAGGCCGTTTCAGCGAGGTGGAGTGGCGCAGTGCCCGCGCGGATCGATACCACCTTTGGCGTTCTGGACCAGTATAGAAGTCGGTCGAAACGACGTGTTTGGTTGAGCTTCAACCCACGTTTTTTCGGACGGCAAACCACCGCTCACCCCCCAGCATCGCCGAACGCCCGGAGACCGCCGTTCCATCCGTTGCAGCGCAAGCCGAACGTGGTACCATCGGCTGTGATCCGTCTTGGGATCGTCACAACGGCCCACAAGACGCGAGAATCCTTGACACCAACGCGAGCAATCGGAGTCCTGCCCATGCGATACCTACTCGTCGCCGCACTCGTCTCGAACACAGTGGGTGTCACCACGGCTCAGGCTGAGGCACCATCGCAGCAACCTGCGGCGCAAACCGAGAAGCGCGTCCAGGCCCAGATCATCCTGACCGTGGCCGAGAGCAAGAGACTGATCGCCAAGGGCGTGGCCGAGATGCCCATCGTGAAGGAAGCGCTGAAGAACGGCCGCGTCATCATCGCCAAGGGCACGACCAACACCTACGTGGCCGAAGAGATCCTCGGCCGAAAGATCCCGCACGGCGCATACGTCTATGGTCGGACATTCCCGTCCACGCGCGACCAGAAGTTCAAGGACGTCGAGCCGATCCCCGAGTTCGTGATCGTCAAGGGCGAGGTCCAAGAGGGCGTTGACCTGAAAGAGGCCGTCACGCAGCTCGAACCCGGAGACGTCGTCATCAAGGGCGGCAACGCGCTCGACTACCCGAACAAGACGGCCGGGGTGATGATCGGCTCGAAGACGGGCGGGACCTCCGGCACGATCATGCCGTATGTCGTCGCCCGCAAGGCCCACCTGGTGATTCCGATCGGGCTGGAGAAGCAGGTCGCCGGCAACGTGGTCGACATCTCCCTGAAGCTCCGCGAGCCGATGGGGAGCCTGAACTGGATCCCCTCCATGTTCCTCCTGACGGGCCACATCTTCACCGAGCTCGAGGCGTTGAAGACCTTAACCGGGGTGACGGCTCATCAAGTGGGCGCGGGCGGGATCGGCGGTGCCCAGGGCTCGGTCCGGTTGATCTGTCGTGGCACCAAGCAGCAGGTGCAGGCGGCGCTGAAGCTCGCCGAGGAGATCCAGGGAGAACCCCCCTTCGTTCCATAGCGCGAGTCAGCCCCTCGTTCCCGGGCTCGCATCGCTGATTTGAGCCCTCCGTTCAGCAATCTCACGAATCTTGATCTTCGCGGGAACCCCAGCAGTTGCCCCCGGTCTAAAGAGGTTGAAATCGAGATCGGGGCCACCCTTTCGCCGATCGGTTACGGCCCCTGCAGAAGATTCCCTAACGGGACAACCGAAACCCAAAGGAATGATGACATGAATCGTCCAGCGGTGAATCGGTTCGAATGGGGCGTCGTACTTGGGGTCGTCTTGATCGCTGCGGGACCATCGTTCGGCAACGGAGGGCCGTTCCTGATCAAGTATCCCAACGGGGACCCGGCGGCCAAGGGCATCCTTGCCCGTCTCGACCCGAGCCTGACCCCGGCCCGTGAGACGCGGCTGCGCGTGCTGAAGGAGGAATTGGACGTTACGTTCGTGGCGGCCCCACATCGGGGGTCAAATCCGAAGGTGCCCTCGCCGCCGCTCGCTCTGGTATCCGCGCGGTATACCATTGAGAACCCGACCGACCAGGCGATCGAGATCGACTTCGGGTTCCCGATTCTCCGCGGAATCTACACGTCTCCGTCGGGCATGACCCCCATGTCGCGACCAGACGTCCGGATCCGGTTGAACGACAAGAGAGACGTCCACGCGAACATCATCTCGAACTCCGCGATCTACGGGCTGCTTCGCCAGCGAGCGCGAGAGGTCATCGAGAAGGTCGTGGCGAAGGACGAGACACTTCGTCGTCTGGTCAGCGAGGTGCGGGCCTCGGGCATGCTGCGCCAACGCGCCCGAAAGGCGATCGAGCGCGCCGTGGGGCAAGATCAGGCCCTTGGTGCGGCAGTCGCACAGGACCGTCTGCTGGCGGACCTAATGGAGAAGCCGGCCGACCCTCGGGAGGCCGATCACGAGCAGGCCCGTGCGGCATTGGCCCGCTATCTGACGAAGGACATGAAGTGGAAAGCGCGCGACGTCGCGCTCATGGTGGAGTTCGCCGGTCTGGATTTCGGCGACCTCAGGATGTTTCCCCCGGACCGAACGCACATGATGGCGACGGTCGGACACCACTCCATCAACGCGAATCTGGGGCCCCTGGCGGCGATCGGTGAGCAGAAGGCCACGCAGTTCTTCGGGCAGCTGGCCTCGTGTTTCGATCCAAGCGTGACAGCCGGCTACGAGTCCATCTTCACGGCCTGGGGCGGCGACGTAAGGGAGCGCTCGGTCGACCTCGAGACCGGCCGGGTTCGTCCGCGGGAGATTACCGTGGACCGGGAGGCCCTGCGCCCGGCCCATCCCCTGCTTCGAGGGGGCGTGAGCGATCCGACGCTCTACGCCCGGGTAAACTACCTTGACCCCAAGGCGCCGATCACCGAAGCGGAGCGGGCCTCCTGCAAGACCGTTTTGAAGAACCTCCCCGTGATCTTCACCTTCGCACCGATGAATCTGTTGCACTATCGCGTGAAGTTCCCCGCGCGCGGTACCCAGACCGTGGACGTCAGCTACAAGCAGTATGCCTACAAGGACACGGGCGGGCCCGCCAGCTATCAGCTTGCGTACGTGGTGCACCCGGCCTCCCTCTGGGAGGAGTTCGGCCCGATCCATCTCGAGGTGTTCACACCGGAAGGGATTCCGTTCCGCGCTTCAGTGCCCTGTCGGGAGGCGGGGACACAGGACCGCGAGCTGGATCCGCGGCTCTCCCCCCTCTCTCGAAAGCAGACGGCTCGCTTCGCGGTGCACCGGGGAACGCTGACGGAGAAGACGGGCGAGGTCTTTCTGGCCGTCAGCGCGGGAGCCTGGGATCAACGGCTCGTGCAGCCCGGGAAGAACAGTCAGATCCAACAAGCGGCGAGGCGGTGACATGACCCTGTCGATGAACCGAAGGGCGTTTCTGGGTGGGGTATTCGGGACCGGCGCGAGCGCTCTGATCGGACCTCCCGGGGGACCCCGCCGCTTGTCTGTGCTGGGTGCAACGTCCGACAGGTCTCGTTCGGCGAAACGGCGCAAGCTGATTGTCGTGGTCTTCGGCGGGGGGGCGCGATCCAGCGAGACCATCGACGATCCCGAGCATCGGCACGTCCCGCATCTCTGGAATGAGATGGTGCCCCGGGGAACGCTCCTGACGAACATGCGGGCAGAGCACAAAGTCGTGCATCCGAACTGCACCGGCTCCATCTTGACGGGGCATTGGGAGTGGGATCACCTCGACTGGTCCCGCCCGGTGGAACATCCGACAATCTTTGAGATCTACCGCAAAGCGCGTCGAGCTCCGGACACCTCGGCCTGGGCATTCGTCTACGCTTCGATCCTGTCCAAAGCCGCCGAGAGCCTTGCGCCGGGGTACGGACTGCGGTACGCCGCCAACGTGGTCGAGCCTCCCACGATTCCCCGTTCGACCGCGGAGGAAATGGACCGTCTCATGCGCCGCGCGGCCGCGTCGGGAGATGTGGGGGCCGAGCTCGAGGCATCCCGCGCATGCGAACGACTGGCGCGCTCGACGAGCCGAATCGCCCGGACGGGGCTGCGATCGGCGAAAGCCAAGACGTTCTTGCAGCGAGAATACGAGGCGTGGAGGTCCGAATCGGGCACGACGAGTCACGACGCCTTCCTGACCGACCGGGCGATCGCCTGCATGCGGCGTTTCGCGCCCGACGTCATGACCGTGGCCTACGGCGAGATCGACTGTGCCCACTACGGATCGTGGTCGCGATACGTCGAGGCCATCCGTCGCACGGACAAGCTGACGCACCGGCTGTGGCGTGCCGTGGAGGAGATCGACGCGTATCGCGGACGAACGCTGATGCTGATTCTTCCCGATCACGGCCGGGAGCTGGATCGCCCCGGCGGCTGGGGGTTCATCCATCACAGCGATTTCTACACGGGCAAAGGGACCGATGAAGGATGCCGACGCGTCTGGATGCTGGCGCTGGGTCCCGGGATCCACGCAGGACGGAAGATCGGCGATCCCGTGCCGATCACGGCCGCCGCATCCATGGGACTCGATTCCCTCGGCTTGAGGGCTTCGCCCGGGGCGGCGGAGTCTCTTCTCCCGCTAATCACCTGACCCGTGTGCGCGGAGATCGACCCGGCGAAGTCTGCAACGCATTCGGCGGTGTTCAGCGAGCGATGGAAACATCGTGGGTCCGGGCGAAGGCTCTTCACTTCTCAGCGGACGGCGTCGCCGATCCCACCAGCCGCAGTCCCTGCTTGGGATCGAGCCGGGCGTCAAGCGCCTTGCCGCGACGCTTCTTGTCGAAGCAGCGGCCGATGAGGTATCGGCCCTCGCCGAGCGGGACGATGCCGACGCTGCCGTCGAAGTCGTACGTGCCGACGAGCCGCATTCTCTCGTCGGCCTTGAGGAGCTTCCCCCCGTAGCAGCCGAACCACCAGAAGCCATCGCCGTAGCTCGCGGTCTGGATGCCGAGCAACGTGTAGCCGCTCGGAAGGACGTGTCGGCGCACGAACCGCAGCTTCGCGTCGTATTCGTAGACGTAGTTCTCCTTATAGCCTTTGGGCAGGCCGCCGACGACCATGAACTTGCCGTCGTGAACGGCCATCCCCCCTGCCCCGTGGACGAGCTCGGGCACCTTGTGCTTGGAAACAAGCGAGAGGTCCTCGGCCTTGTAGACGTACACCCAGGAGTCGGCCTGTCCGGGCTCCTCGTTGAATTTGCCGAAGTTGACGGCCACATAGAGCTTTCCTTTGTGGTAGGCGAGGTCGCCGTGGTGGCTGCGCACGGTGATGTGCTTGAGCCGCCGTCCGTCCTTGTCCGTCTTGATCAGATCGCGCGTGAAGGACCAGTACAGGTTGCCCTTCTCATCACGGGCCACGCCCTGGAGGTGAGAGCTGTACGTCCCCTCGCAGATCACCTCGGCACAGGATGCCGGGACGAGGATCGCGATGGCGCAGAGCGCCGACAAGAAGGCAGGTCCGTCATTGCTGCTGATGCCGTTACGCATGGGTATCCTCCCTACAGCTTGTACAGAGCCTCAAGGGGTAACGAGTTTTCGCGAAAGTGCCCCTCCGCCGGTGGCAAGCACCCCGATCGACGTCGATCCCCTCCGACCAATCCTAGCCGTCTCCCGCTCGCTCCGCAGCGCATCCATTCCCGAAGAAGCCAAACACCTCCGTTAGCCGTTGAGGCCGTCCGCGTTCATGCGGTGCAACTCTCTCAGGATCTGGGGCTCGGTCTGCACGGTGATCCGGTCGGCCGGCCGCAGGATCTCGTCGCCCGAGGGAAAGACCGTCGAGTGGCCCCCGCGCTCGAGCGACAGCACGAAGACGTGCTGGTCTTTGCCCAGCTCGCGGATCTGCTTGTCGACGAGCTCGGAGTGTGCTTCGACCTCGAGCACGGCCACCGAGAGCAATTGGTCTTGGACGTAAAACGAGTTGATGATCGTCCGATCGCTGCTGGCCGTCGCGAAGAGCGGCGCGGCAAGCTCCGACGTGCTGAAGGTTAGCTCCATGCCGAGCGATTCCCTCAGCTTCGACGCCAATTCCTGATCGAACATCCGGAGCACCACGCGGATCTCCGGGTTGAGCTTACGGGCGTCCAGCGCCATCTCGAGATTCGCCAGATCGTCGTCGGTCGCGAGGATGATCGACTTGGCGGCGCGGATGTTGAGGTCCTCGAACACCCCCTCCTCACGGCTGTGGCCGATGCGAACCGGGATGTCATGCTTCCGCGCGAAGGCCAGGTTCGGGCACTGCGCGTCCTTCTCCAGCACCGCGACCTGCTCGCCGAGCTTGACGAGCTGCTGCAATGTCCTCAGTCCGACCTTGCCCAGGCCGCACAGCACAACGTGGTTCTCGAGCGTCTTGCACATGGCACGGGTCCATTCCGCGGAGGTCTCGTCCCGCCGGATGATGTGGTAGCTGAACCGGACGATCCCGTCGAGGATCACCACGAGCCCCAGCGGGGGCAACAACAGATAGAACACCTCCAGGAGCCAATGCTCCGGGTAGTCGAGCAGGTGCTCCATGAAGATCAGGCAATAGGTAATGTAGAGCGCCTCGGCGTAGTCCAACTGTCTCTTTTCGTAGAGGAAGTGGAAGCTCAGGCTCCCGATGAAGAGCAGGACCAACAGGCCGATGAGCAACGGGAGGAAATGCCGAATCGGGCCCTGCAGGTAGTGGCAATGGGCACGGAGTCGGCGCGTCGTCAGGCTCATGACGGTGCAGTATCCTGCCGGGGCGTTGCCGTGTAAACACCCGCAGAGCCGGCCGAAAGGTATGGAGCCCGGTCGCCCACGGCCGGGCAATTCGATCGCCCACGGCTGGGAAATTCCATCGCCCACGGACGAGCTTGCCACGTCGAAGCGCCACGAAGCCTGGGGCGGCCGTGCCGCAGGGCGTGATCCCCAGCGAAGGTCGCCCTCAGGAGGTCAGATGATCGCAAACGGTCTTGGCGAAGGTCATGATCGTGATCTGGGGATTGGCGTGCAGCGGCCCAGGGATGGCCGAGCCGTCGCAGATGTAGAGGTTGTCGTGTTGATGGCAGCGGCCGACGGGATCGACCACACCGTTGTCAGGGTCCTTCGAGAAGCGACACGTTCCGAGCGGGTGGAACGCCATGGCCAGGGCCTGGCTCGGCTTGAAGTCCGTGCTCGGAAAGCCGCGTTCGAGCTGCTGCGCGGAGGTGTAGACGTTGCGTGGGTCCAGCAGGGGCAGCAGCACGCGCTGGGCACCGACGGCGAAGTAGGCCCGGGCGATGAGCTTCAGCGCGAAACAGTAGTTGTCCATGTCGCGGAATGTCAGGCGGTACCACGTGAACGGGCCCAGCCCGGGGAGCCGCAGGATGCGCCCGAAGCTGGAATCGGACAGGAAGAAGCCGAAC
>CAZKCX010000140.1:0-12063 GCA_964550865.1 uncultured Planctomycetales bacterium | reverse complement strand
CGCGTGCCGTTCCTCGACACCGACCTGGTCGACGTCGGCCTGCGTGTCCCGCCGGAGCTGAAGCTCTATCGGCATGCCGACGGCCAGGTGATCGAGAAGTGGATCCTCCGCAAGGCGTGCGAGGACCTTCTCCCGCGGGAGATCGTCTGGCGCGACAAGGAGCAGTTCGACGAGGGCAGCGGCACGGTCGACATCGTCGGCGACGGCTTGGACCACATCCTGAAGGGCCGGGCCGCGGCGGCCTACGCCGAGGATTTCGCCGAGGCCGAGCTCCGAAGCCCGGAGGAGTGTGCCTACCACAAGCTTCTTTCCGACGCCTACAGCGGGTCCGAGGTTGTGCTCGACAACGTGGCCCGGTGGTCGTTCCGGGACGAAGCATTGACGTAAGAAGATTCGACGCACTCATAGACAGGGAGTAGAGCATGGCAGGCATCGCAGGCGTGCGGGGGGGAGATCAGGAATCCGGACAGGCGAAGCGCATGCTGGAGACGATCCGGCATCGCGGGCCGGACCATATTCGTACCCATCAAGACAAATCGTTCGACGGCGGCGTTTGCGCGTCCGAGCTGTCGGCCGCCCGCGGGGACGGCTTCGCCGAGCGCGACGGGGTCGTGGTCCTGTTCGACGGCGAGATCTACAACGACCGTGACGACGGCCAATCGGACGCCGACGTGGCGCTGGGTCTCTACAAGCGCTACGGCAGGACGTTCGCCGCCCACCTGGAGGGCGTGTTTGGCTGCGCCGTCTACGACGACGACCAAATCGTGCTCGCGCGAGATTCCGTGGGGGTCCGCCCGCTGTACGTGGGCACGACGACGCCCGGCGGCATCTGCTTCTCTTCCGAGGCGAAGGCGTTGGTCGGCCTGAGCGAAGACGTGTGGGAGCTGCCGCCGGCGACGGCGTTCTCGAGCGAGTGCGGACTGGCGGCGTACGTCCCGCAGCTCCCGCCGGTGGCGATGAACGAACCGCTGGAGCAAGCGATCAAGACGCTCCGCACGACGCTGACCGAGGCGGTCGGGCGTCGATTGGAGGACGGGGCCGTCGGCGCGTGCCTGCTCAGCGGCGGCCTGGACAGCTCGATCATCGCCGCGGCCGTCAAGGACCTGGGCTACGACGTCCCCTTGGTAACGGTCGGCATGGAGGGCGCGCCCGACGTCGTGAACGCCAAAATCATGGCCGAGCACCTGGGGATGGAGCATCACGTCCTGCTTTATGAGGCGGACGCCATCGCCGACGCGGTGCCCAAGGCGGTGTGGGCGCTCGAGTCGTTCGACGAGGACTGCGTCAGCGGGACCATCGCGAACCTCTTTGCCTCCGGAAAGGCCCGCGAGTTCACGAACTGCATCCTGAGCGGGGAAGGCGGAGACGAGCTCTTCGGCGGATACCACCTGCTCAAGGACATCCCCACCGAGGCCGGGCGGCTCAAGATGATGGCCCACCTCATCGAGATCGCTTACAACACAGCGGTCCAACGCCTGGACCGTGCGATGATGGGCAACTCGATCAACTATCGCACGCCTTTTATCGACACGCAGGTCGTCGCGTTTGCCAGTCAGATCCCCGTCCGGTGGAAGATCCACGACGCCGGCAACGGCAAGCTGATCGAGAAGTACATCCTCCGCGAGGCGTTCAAGGACCTCCTGCCCGTGGAGATCTACGAGCGGGTCAAGCTCCGCTTCGCCGCGGGAACCGGGACCGACAACCTCATGGACGACATCGCGAGCGAGCGGGCGGGCGTGGCCGAGCTGGAGGAGGCCTCGCGGATCACGCCCGAGGGCTATACGCTCAGTTCGCCGAAGGAGAAGTGGTACTACAGCCTGTTCAAGGAGCGCTTCCCGGCGCCGTGCTTTGAGCGGCTCGTCGGCCGCTGGGACCCGGGGAAGTAAGCCACCGCTGTCGTCGGTCACTTCGCCGGCGCGAAGCAGAAGATCGTGCCGGCCTCGGTGCACACGAACAGCTTCCGATGCGCGGCGGCCATGCCGTCCCACGCCACGGGGGCATCCAGCTTGTATTCGGCGATCTTCTCGCCGCCCTTGGCCGAGGCGATCCGGATCATGCCGCCCCGTCGCCCCTCATAGGCCGCGTAGGGGTCGTCCTTCGGGACCTCGACGGGCATCGCGCCGAGAAAGAGGCACCCGCCGGACTTGAGCATCGCGCGAACCCGAATGGGCAAGTCCCGTTTCCATACACACCGATCGAATTCCTCCTTGGGGATCTTGCGGAAGTCCGGCAGCGACGGCTCGGACGGACGGAAGGGCTCGTTCTCCTTCTGGAACAGCTCGTACCTCCCGGTGGCGTCGCCCTTTCGGCGGAAGCCCCAGACGGCCTGATCGTCGAATGTCAGCACCACGCCGGCGGGCACGGCCAACACCGCGCCGCGAAGCCATTTTCGATTGGCGATCCACGAATAGGCGACGGGGACGCGGCTGAAGTCGCCCGTGCCCAGGACCCAGTGCGAGCGATGATTCTCCGTCTCATCCAGCAAGCTCGACGTGGAGAAGAGGTGACGGGACAGCTCGTTCCGCTTGTTCAGGCTCGCGTCGAACTTCACGTGGTGGAGATAGACGTTCGTGCCGTCACTGACGAGCACGTCGCTGATCGCTCCCTCGGCCATGGAGAAGGCGTCGCTTCGATCGGCCGACAGGAACGTCTTGTAGTCGGTCGTGTTCTGGGCGATGCGGGTCTCGTGCTCGGGCTTGGCGCGTTCCTTGCCCTGCTGATACGCCGGATGCTCGCTCTCGAAGTGCGCCCGATGCAAGACCTTCCCCGTGGCGGGGTCCAGCCCGTACAGATCGATGCCGCCGTCGAGCCAGGTCGACCGGCCCGCCGAGCAGTAGGCCACGTCGTCGAGGATGAGGACGCTGCCGTGTACGGGCCAGAGCGATTCGACCTGATCGAGGGCGATCGTCCGCAGGTCCGCCGGGGCGGCACGGAAGCGCCAGGCCAGCTTCCCGTCGCGCTGCCGGAGGCACGTCACGGCCCCGTCGGCGCTGCCGAAGAGCAGCCATCCCTTGTAGGCGGCCGGCGGGGAGTCGATGCGTCCACCCGCGACAAAGTGCCACAGCACCTTGCCGCTCTCCTCGTCCAAGGCGTACAGGGTGTGCTTGTCGACGGACGCCACGAAGACCTTCCCGCCGGCGACCACCGGCTGCGTCAAATCGCCGCCGAGATCCGCCTTCCAGGCCCGTTCGATCTGGCTCGGGACGACCGTGGACGCCACGCCGCTCCGTAGGACATCGTGCCGATAGAAGGGCCAGGCCTCCTCGTTGGCCGGCGCGGCGGCCCCCGGTTTGCCGTAGGCCGGGCCCTTCTCCAGTCGTTTCCCGCCTTCGCGGCGACGGGAATCCCGTACGACGGGTCTTTCGGACGCCAGCGCCCAGAAGCCGAAGAGCTTCGATTCCATGTAGCAGCCGCAGGCGTGCGAGGGGGCGTAGATCAGGCCATTGGCGGGAAGGATACCGTACTGGCACGCACCGCGGACCCAGTTGTTCCGCGAGTGGTTGTCCTCGACAAGGTCCATCATCTCGATGCCGCGCTTGCCCGTCAGGATGTACCGCTGGGTGGCCTTCTCGCGGTAGCAGCGGTGGTGGTGGCCGGAGGTCTGAAGGTCGACCATGACGGCGTTTCGCTCGACCACCCTTCCGGTGCGCAGATCGCGTCCGAGGTTGAAGTCGGTCACCGGCGGCGGGCTGACGGAGTCCTCGGTGTGGTCGCCGAGCCAGACCTTGCCGTCGATCACGAAGACGTCGAGCGGGGCGTGGAACCCGCCGCCCGCCTTGCACTCCCAGAGCTTCTTGCCGTCCTTGGCCGAGAGCGCGACCAGCGTACCGGAGAGCTTGCACAGGACCACGTCGTCCGCGACGACCAGCGTGTACACGCCGAAGGTCAGCTTCTTGCGCTTCTTGGGGGCCGGCTTGCCGTACACCCACAGCTCCTGGCCGGACTCGAGGTCGAGGCACAGCACCGCGGAGCCCGCCTGGAAGTAGACCCGCTCGCCGTCGGAGGCGAGCGTCTCGGGCATCGGGTTCGGACCGGTGGCCGACCACTGCCAGAGCTTGCGGCCCGTGTCCGCCGCGATCGCGACGATGTGCTTGGTGTTCGGGAATTTGTACTTGCCTTTGAGGACTCTGTGGCCGGCGGCCTGCTCGGCCACGGGAGAGCCCTTGAGGACGAGCAGGATGCCCTCGACAAGGAGGATCTCCTCGGCGCCTTTCGTCTGTGGATAGGTCTGGAGTGTCTGTCCCGTTACGGCATCGAGCTGCGAGATCGGGGCGCTCAGCCCGAGCGGGGCGTAGACCCGATCGTCGCGGACCACGAGAAGGCGTGTCACCTGCGGCGGGCCGGAGCGGAAGCGATGGCGGTACCACGCCCAGTCGTCGATCTGCCGCTTCCAGAGCTTAACGCCGCTGAAGGCGTCGCGGGCGACGATCGACCACTTGGCGGGCACCGACATGTTCGCCGCGGTCGCCTCGTCGACGATGTAGAAGAGCCTGCCCGCGTCGGTGACCACGGAGCTGATGCTGCAGAGCCGGTGGTGGTTTCGCGTCCAGAGCGGGGCGGCGAGCCACTGCATGTGTCGAGGCGGACCGACGACCGCGTCCTTGGCCACGGCGTTGTTGGTCGGATCGTGGAGGTAGTGCGTCCACGGATCGACGTTCTCCGGCCAGGGCTTCGTGGTCTTCCGCCAGTGGCCTCGCTCGCCCATACACAACACCCCGCCGGGCGCGAGCACGCGCAGCATCTCTTCCTTCGAAAGGGCATATGACTCGCTCACCACCAGAAGATTCACCACCTGGTCGGTGTACGGTAGGTGCTTACCGTCAAACCGAGAGAAGGTGACCTGGCCGCCGAAGCCCTTGTCGGCAAGATGCGCCCGCGCTCGCCGCACGTCCTCGTTGTCGGTAGTCAGGCCCTGGACAAGATAGGCGTCGCTCGCGCGGAGCGCGGCCGTGCGTGTGCCGTCGCCGCATCCGACATGCACGACGAGTCCGCCGTGGACGCCCGCGAGCTTGCGGATCTGCTCTGCTGTTCCGTTCGACGCCCGTGCGGCGGAGGCCGTAAGCAAGCACGCGGTCACGAGGCTCATCGGGGTGAGGGTCTTCATCTGCGCCACTCCTTCGATTTCTGGATCCGATGCGCTTCCCCTATCGTACTCGTTTCGACGGTGGGGTAACATGACGGCGAATCAACGGCTCTCCACGGAATCCCTCCGGTGTGTCGGAACGAGTACGCTCAGAAGCGACGCAACTCTCCCCGGGTGGCTCATGGCTTTGCTCGTCCTGAGCGCAGCCGAAGGAGCCGAGGGGGCCCATCGCTCACGCGATGGGACGAGAATCCCAGTTCGGATTCGTGTCCCCCACCTCTGAAGAGGTAGGCCACCCGAAGCTGCGTGTCCCCCACCTCTGAAGAGGTAGGCCACCCGAAGCTGGCAGGTCGGACAACCGGACCGGGTCCCTTTATAGGCCCTGCCATGCCTCGAGAACGGCGTGTAGAATGCGCCGACTCGGGCAAGCACCAAGGAGATCCCCAATGCACACAACGCGAAACGCAAGCGACAACATCAAGACGACACGACGACGGACGATTGCCACGGCCCTCCTTATGGGCATCCTGTCGGGCGCGGGTCATGCAGCCCAGGCAACCCAGATCGCATCACCGAACGGGCAGATCGTCGTCAACGTCGAGCTGACCACGATGGATGGGGCCCAGGGCGTGCTCGTCTATCAGGTGCGATACAAGGACCGCCCGGTGATCGCCCTGTCGAGACTCGGGCTGGACATCGGCGATCGGCCGATCCGCGCGGGTCTCGAGATCGTCAAGCACTCGACCGACGAGCAAGACACCACGTGGAAACCGGTCTGCGGCGAGCGGGCCAAGGTGCGCGATCGATACCGCCGGCTCCGACTCGACTTGAAGGAGACCTCGCCGCCCCATCGTCGGCTGACGGTGACGTTTCGCGTCTACGACGAGGGCGTCGCTCTGTGCTACGCGTTCGTCAAGCAGCCCGGGCTGGATTCGATCCACATCAAGCGGGAGCGGACCGAGTTTCGATTCACCGGTGATCACACCGCCTGGGCGGTCTACAGCGCCCAAGGCCGTTACGCCGAAGTCCCGCTCAGCAAGCTGAAACGCGGCTGCGAGAGGCCGCTCGTGCTTCGTGTGGCCGACGATCTCTACGCCGCCGTGGGCGAGGCGCGGCTCGTCGACTACGCCCGCATGAAGCTCGCGCCGCTCGAGGGCGTGCCTCATGCCCTGGTGAGCGACCTGAGCGGCCAGGTCGGCTCGACGCCTCCGCTGACCACGCCGTGGCGTTTCGTCCTGCTTGCGAAGAGCCCGGGCGAGCTGCTCGAGAACAACGACATCATCCGCAACCTCAATGAGCCGTGCGCGATCGAGGACCCGTCGTGGATCCGTCCGGGGAAGGTCATCCGCGAGGTCACGCTGACCACGCGCGGCGGGAAGGCATGCGTCGACCTGGCCGTCAAGCACAACCTCCAGTTCGTCGAGTACGACGCGGGATGGTACGGCCACGAGTACGATGACAAGTCCGACGCGACGACGATCACGCTCGATCCGAAGCGGTCGAAGGGCCCGCTCGACCTCCACGAGGTCATCCGCTACGCCAAGGAGCGCAACGTGGGCATCCTCCTGTACGTAAACCGCCGCGCGCTCGAGAAGCAGTTGGATGAGATCCTTCCGCTATACCGGAAGTGGGGCGTCAGCGGAGTGAAGTACGGCTTCGTGCGGGTCGGCTCGCAGCGGTGGACGCGCTGGCTCCACGAGGCCATCCGCAAGGCGGCCGACCACCGGCTCATGGTGGACATCCACGACGAGTACCGCCCCACCGGCTACAGCCGGACCTATCCGAACCTCATGACGATGGAGGGGATCGCCGGGGACGAGACGAAGCCGACGAACACACAGACGCTGACGATCCTCTTCACGCGGATGATCGCGGGCGCCGGCGACAACACGATCTGCTACTACAACCCCCGCGTGGAGGAGAACGCCAATCATGCCTACCAGCTCGCCAAGGCCGTCTGCATCTACAGCCCGTGGCAGTTCCTGTTCTGGTATGACCGGCCCGTGGGCTCGCGCGACGTGAAGCGCGGCGCGGACGGCCGCCTGCCGCACGGCGTGATCGGCGACGAGCCCGAGCTGGAGTTTTTCGCGGCCGTGCCGACCGTGTGGGACGACACGAAGGTCCTGCATGGGAAGATCGGCCACTATGCCGTGGTCGCGCGACGAAGCGGTGCGCAGTGGTTCATCGGCTGCATGAACGCCGGCGAGCCGCGAACGCTGGCTGTGCCGCTGTCATTCTTGGAGGCTGAAAAGCGGTACATCGCGCACATCTACTCGCACGATCCGAACGTCCCGACACGGACGCACGTGAAGATCGAGCGATTCGGTGTCGACGCCAAGACGGTGCTGACGGCGCGGATGAACAAGAACGGCGGGATGGCGGTCCGCATCGTGCCGGCCACCGGGGCATCGAATCCGCCACGATACCCCAGGCCATAAGCCGCGCGCGACGCAGCGGCGCACCGGCTGCGGAAAAGGCCTCGCGCAAATTAACATAACCGATTATTTCATAAATAGATAGGAACTAGCCGCCCTCCCCTGATACGACGCGTTCGACCCTCCATTACCTGCTCAGCCGTGGGCGGTGCCACTTCCTCCTCTTGTATCCCTCGTCGTTGGACGTCGTCCCTGTTGGTGGGGCGCGGGCGGTGGGCGTTGAGGGGGCGCGTACACCCTTCCCTGCTCAGGCGATTGGAAGGTGGGGGCGCAGAGGATGAACACGAGACGCTTGCCTCACGTTCTCGTAAAACTGCGTCAACCCGAGTCGCCGACGGCGGGTAGGGCATGAAGAAGTCCCACGGCCGCGCGGCCTGAATCCGAAATCCCCCGGGCTCGAGGGAGACTGCAATGAAGTGTTCGAACGCTGTCGTAAGGCAATCCGCATGGCGTCGCATGTCCTGGTGCGTGACGGCGCTGGGCATCGCTGTTCTGACGGGCTGCGTGCCCGGGACGCTCCCACCGGAGTTCCCCGGCCGATACGACGTTACGCGCGGGACGGCGGAGATCCGCGCCTCGTGGATCGTCGACGAGGGCCCCGACGGTGAGGTCGTCCAGGACTCCGCCGGCGGAGAGCTCGAGCCGCTCGATGCGAACGACTTGCCCGAGTTCCTGGCAACGGTGGCCGACGAATGGAACCAGGGGCTGGACGACTTCAACGCCAACCTCGACCAGGTCTTCCCGAACCAGGTGGACGTCTCGCATCCTCGACCGCTGGTCGTGCGTGTCACCAGCACCGAGGACCCGAACGGCTACTTCGAAGGCCTGAACACGACCGACGGCTTCGTCGCCCTGGCAGGCGGGATTCACCCCGGCGTGCTCGGCGCGGGAATGGTCCGCGGGGAGTGGGACGGCGAAGACACCATCACCGGGAACTACAGTATCTCGCTGACGTTCGCGGGCAACACCCCGAATCGCGGCGGGTACATCGTGACCATCGCGATCGTCGTGCCCTATGAGGCCGTGCTCGTGCCCGAGGAATAGCCTGTCCATGTGCATGGCCCACGCTGCTCTCAAGAAACACTGACCAGTGCGTCAGAAAAGCCTCTAGATGGGTGGCCCATGGCTTTAGCCGTGGGGGACACGAATCTCCAGTCGAATTCGCGTCCCACCTGACAAGGTGGGCCCCCACCTCTGAAGAGGTGGGCCACCCAAGCTTGGCTGACTGAGCAAGGATTCCTGCAGGTAGTCTAGACGCCCGCGTCCGGGCCATGCATCGGCTCAGGCCCCGTACTTCGCGCGAATGCGGATCGTCTCGCGACCGGCGGGGAGGCGAATCGTGCTCTGTTCGGCGTCGATGGCGTCGCACGGTGTTCCGTTGACGACGGCCGAGCGGAGCGCCCTGCCGTCGGGATGGCGCAATCGGATCACGACTTCCTTGGGCATCGAGCGCGTCGGCGGCTCGATCGTCGCCTCGATGTATCCGTCCTCTGCCGACGAGCGAATCTGGTACGACACCGGTCCGAAGCGGGTGGGCATCTTCCGCGCCGAGACGCGGAGGCCGTCCTCGAGCCAGTGCGTCGTCACGAACGGCGCGAGCCAGAGCGCGTCGCCCCGCTCCATGACGAGCATCAACCGCGTCTGGCAGAGGAACCAACCCGTCTCGTGCGTCTTGTTCCACGCCCCCTGATTGTGGAAGTGCTCCCAGAACGACAGGTTCTCCGTGTTGAGGAGGCTCGGCGGTGTGTTGAAGTACGAACGAATGAACGGCTTGACGTCGTCGCGCAAAGCGTACAGCTCCACGTTCCGCCGGTAGTACGGCTGGCACTTGTTGAACCCGCCCAGGTTAAAGAAATCGGCCTGCACCTCTTCGGCCGGATACTCGCCCAACCCGCCGCGGAGGAACTCGACGTCCTCCATGTGCTCGAGCATCCGGCCGACCCCCTTGGACCGCGGATCGAGCACGCCGTTGGCGGCCAGTTGGTGGGCCATCGCGTTCTTGCACCAGGCGCGGCTGCCGTCCTCGCCGGGAAAGAACCCGCCGACCTCGCCGAAGCAGTAGATCAACGGTGGATAGCCCGGGACCCACGTGCCATCTTGCAGGCGGACGGCGGGCGTCCGTGCCTGCGTCCAGCCGTAGGCGCGCCGGATGTCTTCGCGATACGCTTCGGCGTCCCGTACCAAGGAATCGGCATCCGGATGGGCAGCGCGCTTGAGGACCTTGGCGGCCTCACGGAGCCCCGCGCAGTACTGAGCGGCCTGGAAGGTGGTGTATGTGAAGCGGGGCCAATCGGCGAAGACGCCCGCCGGCACAAGGCCATATTCAGGTACCTTCCGGCCGGTGGCGTCGATGCGTTTGGTCTTCCGGCGTTGTCGGCTGATCCACCGGCAGGCGCGGGCGACGTCGTTCCCGACGGTGGCGAGCCAATCGTAGCCGTGCGTCCGCTCGACATGCTCGGCGAGGGTCCAGAGATGCCAGCCGGTTCCCATCAGCGTGTAGCCGGTCGTGACGTAGCCCTCGGGCGCGTAGCGATGGATGTAATACGCCAGGCTCCGCCGCGCGAAGTCCGTATGCCCCATCATGTCCATGCCGCGGACGACGGCCTGCCCTTCGCTCTCGAGCGGGCCGTACCGGTCTGCGGCGGTCCACGGTGCGATGCGGAGGCCCCTTTCTTCGTTTCGGGCCGCCAGCAGGCAATGGACCTGGGAGGCGCGGATCACGTCGGAGAGCAGCTTGTTGGGTAGTTCGATCTGCGCGCTGTCGGCGAGGCGCTCCGGCCAGTAGGCGAGGGTGGCCTTCCGCAGGTTCGTAGTGTCGATCAACTCGGTGAGCGTCTTGAGATCTGTTCGCCAGGCCGGGAGGACCACCCGGATGCCGACCTTCTTGCCGGCCGGAAGGTCTCCCGAGAGCGACACCTCTGCACCCTTGACCACTAATGCAAGCGCGGAGGCCTTCGAGGCGTCGAGGAGCGCGACCAAGCGGTCGTCGACCCTGGCGGTGACGGCTCGCGCAGACTTCGCAAGCGTAATCCGCTTGCCCTTCTCTCGGCTGGCGAAGCGCAGCGTGAGTTCGGCCCGCTGTTCGTCCGTTGTCGAGTTCCGGATCTCGTAATCCATCACACAAACGGCGCGCTCGCGCAGCCAGTCGGGCGCGCCGGGGCCAGCATCCTTTCCGATGGGCGCTACATAGGTACGCTGGCGATAGATCACGCCATCGCTGGTCACGGTCGCGACGGGGATGGGAAGCCAGCCTCCTTCCATGTGGCGCGAGACCTTGGCGTCCGCGTCCAGGCCGAACGTAGGCCGGAGTTGGTAGGGAAAGCGCGAGAGGTGGTAATCGGGCTTGGAGATCGTCTCGTCGGGTCGATCGTAGAGATAGAAGCTGACCGTCCCGTCGCGCCCCACGACGTACTTACGGTTGTCGCATGCCAGCGAGAGCATCGTCGGCCCACGGTCCTGGATCGGGCGGTGGACCTTCCGCATAGCCTGTTCGAACGACTGGTCCGGCATTGCGCGGACGCGGTCGAGCACCGTCTGGCGATCGGCGATGTCGCGGAGATGGTCCTCGAGGGAGGTCGGAGGCGGGTCGGTGGCGACGGAGATGCCCGCATGAGGGATCCAGATCCGACCCTCGGCGACGACATCCTCGACCGAGACGCTGAAGGGGTTGCGACGCGTTCGGAAGCGGAGGACTGTGCGATCGGTTTTACACCGCCGCGTCCTGCAGTAGCGAAGCTTCAGCGACAGCGGGGCGCGAGGATCCCATCGCAGTTCGTGCGGATCTCCGGACGCCTCGGGCGAGAGGAGATCACCGTTGTAGACCTCGATGGGGATCGCGCCGGGTTGATCGCATCCGTGCGACTCGATGCGAATGGCGGCGATCCGGGACCGCGACGTCGTGCGCGCGCCCAGCCGCGTAACGACGACGTTGCCTGCCTCCTCAGGAAAGATCCACCGGACCTTCTGCGTGGCGTCCCGACCGAAGACCGGTTGCAGCCGCCATGTGCAGCGGCCCTCGCCTCGCTCGACCTCCGCCTTGGCGGGCTTCCATCTCCCCTGCCACGGCGACATCCCGTGCCAGATCTGGAGTTCGGGTCCTTTCGCCGGTTCCGACCCCGCATATGTGAGCGAGACGTCGCGGAGGAATCGCGGCTCGTCCCATCGCAGTCCGATGCAGCCGAGGCCGGCAGCCGAAACCGGCACGACATAGTCGCCGTTCGGAGCGGGCACCAACCTCGTCGCCAGAAAGACGTCCTCGGCCGGCATGGGTTCGGTCCGCTTGGCCTTGGTGCCCTCCATGCGCTCCGGATCGAACGTGACGACGTAGCCGAACGGGGCGATGTCGACACGGGTTGTATCGCGGAGGGCCGATGCGGAGGGATCGGGGATCAGCCTTGCGTTGCCCCAATCGACGGCATCGCACGTGATGCCGTCCCCTGCGTCGCGGACGACAAGCCTCAGCTCCTCCGCTCCCTCGACGGGGATGCGCACGGTCCGCGGCGGATCCCCCTGACGCAGCACGCCGCTGTCGAACCGTCTCTCGTC
>CAZKCX010000139.1:0-12089 GCA_964550865.1 uncultured Planctomycetales bacterium | reverse complement strand
ATGGCGAGGCCCATGCCGGCCCCTTGGCCGGACATGCCGACGAACTGCTCGGTCGAGATGTTGGCGGCGATCAGCGAGAAGCCGATGAGGGGCCAGGTCAGCCCTCGGCTGGCCAGGAAGTAGTCTTCGCCCGTCTCCTCCTTGCGGCTCTTGTACATGCTCACGCCGACGACAACCGCGAAGAAGCCGACGAAGATGCCGATGTCCAGGGAGTTCAATTCCATTGGCTGTCTCCAACGAGGCGGCATTGTCTATCGTAGATGATCACCGCCACCGCGCGGGCGGATAGGGCGTTAGTGTAGCCGCAGCCGGGGCAGGCGACAATCAGCGGAGGTGCGGTGAAGGGGCACCTGCGAGGCGAGTCTCTGAAGAAAGCGGACGCCCATGGACGAACGGGCGAAGGGAAGGAAGGGGTTCGGCGGCGCTAGCGCCCGCTCTTCTCCTGCTCGAGGTACCACTGCACCGTCATGGGGATGCCTTCTTCGTAGGTGACCAGCGGCTCCCAGCCCAGCTCGCGACCGGCCTTCTCGGCCGAGAAGAAGCACCGTCTGCCCATCAGCCAGACCGAATAGCGCGTCACCAGCGGCGGCGTCTTCTTGCCGATCAGGTGGCCCCAGCACTCCAGCAGGAAGGCGGCGCCGTAGGCCACGTTGTAGGGGATGTGCCGTTTCGGGCGCGGCAGGCCGGCGGCATCGGCGATCGCGTTGTAGTACTCCTCCAACGTCAGGTCGCCGTCGGAGCTGCAGTTGTACGCCTGGCCGATGGCCTTCTCGTTCTCGGCCGCGAGGATCGCCCCGTGCGCCACGTTGCCCGCGTAGACGACGTTGATCTTGTTCTTGCCGTCGCCGATGATCTTGACCTTCCCCGCACGGAGGGCGGTGATCTGCCGGCCGATGGTCATCCGATCGCGGATGCCGTAGATCCACGCCGGCCGGATGACGGTGACGCCCAGCTTGCCCTCGCGTTGGGCGTTCCAGACGATCTCCTCGGCGGCAACCTTGGCCCGGCTGTAGTACGCCCATTTGTACAGGTCCTGCCCGAGCGGTTCCTCTTCCGTGAATACCTTACCGTGCGGATTCATGTGTCCGTACGCGCTGACGGACGAGATGTGGATGAAGCGCTTGACCCCCGCCTCGATGCCCGCCTCCACGAGGTGCCGTGTGCCGTCGATGGTGTACGTCTGGAACTCGTGCCACGGGCCCCAGTCCCCGACGCGGGCGGCCGAGTGGTAGATGCACGTTACGCCTTCGCAGGCCTTGCGGAGCGATGCGGCGTCGCCGAGGTCGCCCGTGGCGAACTCGACGCCTTGCGTCTCGAGCCAGCTCGTATCGCTGCTCGCGCGGACCAGCGCCCGAACGGGCTCTCCGCGCCGGCGGAGCTGCTCGACAATGTGGCTTCCCAAGAGTCCCGTACCGCCCGTTACCAGATTCATTCCGCGTCCTCGCCGTTGAGGGTGAACCGCGATAGGATATTTGCAGCGAGTAGGCGAGGTCAAGATGAACGAGAGCTCCCCTGTGGTGATGGTGCGGCCGGGCGTGGACAACGTGGCCGTCGCGGTGCGCGAGCTGCGCGCGGGGGAACGCATCGTCGTCGGCGACGCACGCGTGGATGTGACGATTCGGGAGACCGTTCCGAGCGGCCATCTCTTCGCCACGGAGGCGATGGCCGAGGGCGAACCGATCCTCGAATACGGCCAGCCGATCGGGATCAGCCGCGGCGTCGAGCCGGGACAGTGGATCACACCGGATCGACTCGAGGACCGTCTGCCCGACGCGACGCATGAGCCGTGTTCGGCCGTGACGGATCTCGATCCGCTGCCGACGGACCAGGTTCCGTCGTTTCGCGGTTTTCGTCGACCGGACGGGCGCATCGGCACGCGGAACTACGTCGTCGTGTGCCCGACGAGCATGTGCGCAAGCCACCAGGCGGCGCGGATCGCCCAGCTCGCCGAGTCGCAGCCGTGCTTCGCCCATAAGTACCCGCACGTCGACGGCGTGGTCGCCCTGCCGCACGACAAGGGCTGCGGGTGCAGCGACGGCGACAACATCGTGGGCCTGGCGCGGACGCTGCGCAACATGGTCGACCATCCGAACGTGGCGGCCGCGATCCTCATCGATCTCGGCTGCGAGAAGACGAATCTGCAGGTCTTCTGGTCGATCGCCGGCGGTCCGCTCGGCAAGCCCGGCAAGCCGCTCGAAACCATCAGCATCCAGGACATCGGCGGCACCGAGGCGGCGATCCGCCGCGGCATCGAGGTCATGCCCGGCCTGCTCGATCACGCCGAGCGGCAGCGCCGAGGCGATTGCCCGGCCGGCGACCTCGTCCTCGCCACGGAGTGCGGCGGCTCGGACGGGTTCAGCGGCGTCTCGGCGAATCCGGCACTCGGATGGTGCGCCGACCAACTGATCCGGTGCGGCGGGTCGGTGATCCTGAGCGAGGTGACGGAGATCTGCGGGGCCGAGCAGCTGCTGACGAGTCGGTGTCGCACGCCCCAAGTGGCCGAAAGGTTGCTTGCGCTGAGCCGATGGTTCGAGGAGCTGGCGGGCAAGTTCGGCCAATCGGCCAACGAGAACCCGTCGCCGGGCAACAAGGCGGGCGGGCTCATCAACATCTACCAGAAGAGTCTCGGGGCGGTCGCCAAGGCCGGGACGGCTCCGGTCGAGGACGTGCTCGACTGTGCGGAGAAGCTCCGCACGAAGGGGTTGACGGTCATGCAGTCGCCGGGGAACGACCCCGAGAGCCTGGGGTGCATGGTGCCCGCCGGCGCGACGGTGTGCGGTTTCACGACGGGCCGCGGCACGACATTGGGCAATGCCATCTGCCCGGTCGTTAAGATCGCCTCGAATACCCCGACGTTCGAGCACATGGCGGACGACATGGACAGCAACGCGGGTACGATCGTCGACGGGACCGAGACGGTGGAGGCGGTGGGTCGTCGGATCTTCGAGACCATGCTGGGCGTCGCGAGCGGCGAGAAGACCGCCAGCGAGCGCCTGGGCCACCGCGAGTTCCAGGTCTTCGCGTTCGATCGGATATCGCTGTAGACACCACGGCCGCAAGCATCCAGACAGAGCATGCCCATGACGGCGACGCATCGATATCTCTTGGGCTTTGACGTCGGCGGTACCAAGACGGCGGTCTGCGTCGGAACGTCGGCGGGGGAGGTCCTTGCCCGCGCGCAATTCCCGACGGCTGGGCCCACAGACACGTTGCGGCAAGCGATCGAGGCCGCGCGGCAGATTGTCGACGAGGGCGGTGTCGACTGGGACGATCTTCACGCGGCCGGCGTCAGCTGCGGTGGGCCGATCGATTCGAAGCGAGGGCTCGTGCTTTCGCCGCCGAACCTGCCCGGCTGGGACGCTGTGCCCATCGTGCGGATCATCCAGGACGCGACAGGGCTGTCCGCCCGGCTCGAGAACGACGCCAACGCCGGGGCCTTGGCGGAATGGCGATTCGGGGCGGGCCGCGGATACGACAACGTGATCTTCCTGACGGCCGGCACCGGGATGGGCGCGGGACTCATCCTGGACGGCAGACTCTACCGCGGCCGACAAGACCTCGCCGGCGAGGTCGGGCACATTCGTCTGGCGGAGGACGGGCCGGTCGGCTACGGAAAGGCCGGCTCGCTCGAGGGCTTCTGCAGCGGTGGGGGCATCGCCGAGCTGGCCAAGCTCTTGCTGGGGGAATCGCGCGAGCCGAGCGCGCTCGACGCGCTCTCGCGTGACGAGCTGACAACCAGGCACGTCGCGGAGGCCGCCGCGGGAGGGGATGCATTGGCGCAAGAGGTCATCCGACGGAGCGGCCGCATGCTCGGCCGGGCCCTGGCAATGCTGATCGACATGCTCAACCCGGAGGTCATCGTGATCGGGCCGCTCGGGCATCGGCTTGGGGAGGCGTGGCTCGGTCCGGCCAGAGAAGTCGTCGCGGCCGAGGCCTTGGCTCCGGCCGGCGAGGCCTGCCGCATCGTCCCGTCGGGGCTTGGCGAGCGGATCGGCGATCTTGCGGCGTTGGCCGTAGCGGAATCCTAGTACGCTCCGCCCTTCTGCTTGCCGGGGATCCAGTAGCTCGGGCAGAGGAAGCGAACCGCGTGCAAGATGCGATGCAGCTTCTTGAGCTCGTCCTCGCGGCATCAATCGTCACGTCGTCGATGGTTACGGGAGAAAGCTCTCGATCGCACACGGGGCAGCGCATGATTTGTCTCCTTCTCGGGGGTCGGGCCACGCCAACCAGGCATACCGTAGAGGGATTGGCCCCCGTCATCAACGCCATCTTGGCGTCGTTTGGAATCGCGGTACAATAGCCGGGTGAAGGCATCGCACCTTGTGCCCCACGACGGCACGTCGCGTCCGTCGGCATCGCTGCCGGGACCCTTGTTTCTGCATCAGGAGGCCTATCATGAGATTCCTTGCGTCCGTCCTTGTCGCTCTCCTCGGACTCGCCACCCCGACGGCCTTGGCCCGCCCGGCCGATAGGCCGCCGAATGTGGTCATCATTTTCATCGATGACATGGGCTATGCGGACATCGGTCCGTTCGGGGCGAAGGGATACGAGACGCCGCACCTGGATCAGCTCGCCAAGGAAGGGCGTGTCTTCCGTGACTTCTACGCCAGTCAGGCGGTGTGCTCGGCCTCGCGCGCGTCGCTGATGACGGGCTGCTACAACGTCCGCGTGGGAATCACGGGCGCGCTGGGCCCAAAGGCCAAACACGGCATCCACGCCGACGAGATGACGCTGGCCGAGATCTGCAAGCAGAAAGGTTACGCGACGGCCTGCTACGGCAAGTGGCACCTGGGGCACCATCCGAAGTTCCTCCCGACGAACCACGGGTTCGACGACTACTTCGGCCTGCCGTATTCGAATGACATGTGGCCGTACCATCCTGCCGTGGCGCACCTGCCGATGGAGAAGCGGCTGAAGCGCTGGACGCACCTGCCGCTCATCGAGGACACGAAGGTCGTCAACCCGCAGGTCACGGGTGACGACCAGAAGAGCCTCACGACCTGGTACACACAGCGCGCCGTCAAGTTCATCGAGGAAAACAAGGACAGGCCGTTCTTCCTCTACGTGCCGCACTCAATGGTGCACGTGCCGCTGTACGTCTCCGACAAGTTCGCGGGCAAGAGCGAGCGCGGCATCTTCGGCGATGTGGTGATGGAGGTGGACTGGTCGGTCGGGCAGATCGTCGGGGCGCTACGGCGACACAATCTCGAGGAGCACACGATGGTGATCTTCACCTCGGACAACGGCCCCTGGTTGAGCTACGGCACGCACGCCGGGTCGGCCGGCCCGCTCCGGGAGGGCAAGGGGACGATGTTCGACGGCGGCTGCCGCGAGCCGACGGTCATGTGGTGGCCGGGAACGATTCCCGCCGGCACCGAGTGCAAGACCCCCGCCATGACGATCGACATCCTGCCGACGATGGCGCATCTGATCGGCGCGAAGCTTCCGGACCACAAGATCGACGGGAAGAGCATCTGGCCTCTTATCAAAGGGGAGCCGGGCGCGAGGTCTCCGCACGAGGCCTACTTCTTCTACTATGGTCATCACCTTCATGCCGTCCGCATGGGCCGATGGAAGCTCCACTTCCCTCACCCCTATCGCACGCTCAGTGGACGAAAGGGCGGGACGGGCGGCAAGCCGGTCCCCTACGACAAGGCCAAGATTGGCCTGGCGCTGTTCGATCTGGAAAACGACATCGGTGAGACGACGGACGTGAAGGACAAGCATCCCGACGTCGTGGCGGAGATCCGCAAGCTCGCGGACCGAATGCGGGCCGACCTTGGCGATTCGGCCAAGAAGACGAAGGGATCCGGCCGCCGCTCGGCGGGGCGGCTCGAGAAAGGCGATCAGTACTTCGCCGTCGTGAACGGCCGGCAAGTTCCGGCGGAGAAGCCTTTCCAGTAGCGGGCGGGGACGCAGGACGATGACAGTCTCCGCCTGGGTGCCGGGATGTGACGGCATGCGGACGATTGGGGGACATGGCTGCTCAAGGTGGGAGGCGTACCATGACCTGTTCGCAGTCGGGATCGAGGACGTGCGTACGCGGCTTCACGCTGATCGAGCTGCTCGTCGTCGTCGCCATTATCGCGCTGCTGATCGCGATTCTCCTGCCCTCGCTCAGCAAGGCCCGGGGACAGGCTCGCGCCACGCAATGCGCGTCACGGATCGCGCAGATGGCCAAGGCCTTCCTGCTCTATGCGGACGACTACAACGAGACGCCGCCCTTCATCGGACGGGGGTGGGAAGACTGCGACGATTGGGGACGGCTACACAGCGAGGTCTGGCCCGAGGGGAGCGGACAGACCCTCTACGATCTCGCCATGTTCGAGGACTGGCTCATGCCGAACATGCCCGAGTACTGGATGCTCGAGCAGCACGGCAATCCCGGCTGGCCGGACTACGCCCGCGTGCAGAACGGACGGCTCTACGACTATGTTCGCTTCGAGAGCATGTACCGCTGTCCGGAGTTCGAGCGGGTCCGCGACCCGCGCAAGTCGCAGAACGTCTTCAACTACACACGGAGCTTTCTGGCCAGGAAGTGGTTCCATCACGGCGATCCGGAGGGGGATCCACCCTCGGAGTACATGACGTCGGGGGCCTCCAACAACTGGTGCGGGATTGCCGGGCCTATCATGCGGATCAGCCAGATCCATGCCCCGTCACAGCTCTGGATGGTTGTTGACGAGCGGTGGGACAAACACTGCGCCGCCCCGCAGGAAGAACTCCAGGTGCCCGCCCAAGAGGGGCTGCTCGCCGGCGTTGCCCGGGAGATGTGGATGGCGGCCGATTGCTGCTACGGGCCTTGGGGGGACGAGTTCGGCCAGTACCACGGGGCGAAGCGCCTGTCGCGGCTCATTCCCGAGAGTATCCGAGGGTTCTTCGAGCCCATTCAGGGCGGCAGCCTGGCGTTCTACGACGGCCACGTGGAGGTCCGCGTCGACCCGTTGCCGGATCGCTACGCGCCCCCGCAGGCGTTTGCTTCGGTCACGGTGGTTCTGGATTGGATCTACGGTCTTATCTTCGCGCAACGCGGCCTGGCGCCGGATCAGATCATCTTCGAGTCCTTGTTGTAGTCTCGTCGGTAGCTGAGACTCCAGGGCTCCACCGTACTCGGTCGACTTCCTCCCGACGTGATTCCCGAAACCAGATGATCGGCTCGCCTCCGGTCCCTCGCGGACGATGACTGTCCTCCCCACAGCGGGTAGCCGATGCGGACCTCCACCGTTTCACCGACGGCGGGGGGCGTGAAGGGGACATACTCCCCGTCCTTCCACTGGAGCCATCGGAGCGATGGATCGCGGAGGGGCTCGTCGAACCGGAACGTCGCCTCCGCGGGTCGACCGTCCTCGGTCAGCTCGGTGACCTCGATCCGCACCCCGGTGAGGTCGATGTGCCAGCCCAACCCCATCGGATGGTCCTCGCTGCGAAACAGATGGTCGAACGTCGAAGAGAAATAGCCCGCCTCCGGACGGACGCGGACGGTGTGTTCGTCCACCGCCGTCAGCGTGACGGCCGGCATCCCCGGGGCGAGCACGAGGGTGCTGCGGGGCGGCGTTTGGCCTTGGACCTCTCGGACGACCGGCAGGTATCCGGCGTGCAAGGGGCTCGGCGGGTTGACGACGATGACATCCTGCCGGCCGACGGAGTCGTCCATCGGCGTGCGGACGAGCAGGTTGTCCGTCAGGATCTTCGGGCCCATCGGGTACGCTGCGCGCAGCGGCATGAGCAGAGGAGCGGCGATCAGATGGACGACGACAAAGACCACGCCGAGCGAGACCGCCGGTGCCCGCCAGGCCAACGACCGCGGTCGCCAGGGCGACGCGCCGAAGACGGCCGACAGGAACAACGCCAGCAGCCCCATCGCCCCGATCCCGACGAAGAACAGCAGCCGATCCGCCGCTGCGGTCGCGCAAACGGGCAGGAGGGCCAAGGCCATGCCGAGGCCGAAGAACCGCGCAGTACGGTCGTTCCGAACGACGGGGATGAGGACGGCCGTGAGAAGCCCGACAAACGCAAGCGCGACGATGAGGAGGATTCGCTGTGCGGCCGGCTGCACGACCATGCCCAACTCCGCCGGGGGATACGCCCACTGGGCCAAGAGCAGGACGGGGGCGCGATGGACCACGGCCATGAGGTATGTCAGCGGTTCGCCCAACGGGTCGGTGTAGATGCCCATGTTGGCCACGCCGTAGCCGAGGGCCTTCCAAACGACACGCCATACCACGATGATCACGCCATACGGCGCCAGTGAGAGGATCCGTCGCCGCCAGGGGCCCTCGTCCCGGACGACGGCATACGCGAAGAGGTACGCACAGGTGGCGATACCCGCCTCGGCCGAAAGCAGGCTCGAGGCGAGAAGCAGCGATGCAAGCACTCCCGCGGCGCGCGAGCCGTCGCGACGCCAGCGATCGTGCGCGATCAGACAGCAGAGCCCGAAGAAGACCGCGATGAGCGCGTTGCGATTCGCCAGCCAGCCGATGGTCATGCCGTGCGTGTCGTCGATGGCGTAGAGCAGCGTCGCGAAGCCGGCAAGCCAGACCGCGCCGAAGATTCGTCGATAGAAGACGCCCAGCGCCACGACGCCCCCGACGAACCACAGCACACTCTGGAGGTGCATCGCCCAGACGTGGCGGGGCCAGAGGACGTAGTCGAGCCAATGCGTGAGCACGGTGAGCGGACGGAGAAACGCGGCCTTCAGCTCAGGATAGGTCCACCAGGCGACAATGCCGTGCTCCATGAGGCGCCGTGCGTGCTCCGGGTCGCCGGGGAAGAAGCGGAACATGTCGAACGGGTTGCCGGTGATGTCGGGAAAGCGCGGTGAGCCCTGGATGACGAGGTGATGGAAGTAATCGTCCATCAGCATGCCGACCCCGAGTGACGGCAACGCGAGGACGAGCGCGAGGGCGGCGATCCAAGCGATCGCCTGGGGCCGGGCCAGGAACGTGCGAAGCCGTCGCGCGACGTTTCGGCCAACCTCGGGCGCGGCTTCGGTCGCCTCCCCTTCCCGTTGCGGTCTCGTCATTCGGTGGTTCCTCTACCGGCGGGATCGACGCCCACTGCGCTGATACCAGTACGAAGGCAGGATGTCTCGCTCCGCGGCGAGCAGGTCTTTGATGCACGCGTCGGCGTCGGGGATGTTGTTGCAGATCGGATCCGTCAGCATCGCGCGACGGAGGATCGCGCGGTCGCCCGTCATGGCGGCCTCGGCCGTCAACTCGTGCGTGTCCAGGACCTGGTGCTGCAACGCGAGCAGTCCGCGCGGAAACGCACCGAACGGCCGCGGCCGCGGGCCGTGCATGTCGACGTCGCAGCGAAGCTCGAGGAACGCATCGTCCGGCAGGTTCGTGACGGCCCCGCGGTTGGGGCTGTTGATGTAGAACGGTTTGCCCAGCCCGCCCCACATGCTCTCGATGATGTCGGTGGCATGGTCGTCGGGTTGGGTCTTGAGGAACGTCCGCGTGGCGAGCTTGCCCGCTGCGTAGCCCTGGGTCTCCTTCCATTGCCGGGCCATCTCCTCGGCACGGGTCTCGGCGTCGAACAGCCGGATCGGCTCAGGCTCGACCGCCTTCGCCCCGTATCCCTGGAAGAACGGCACATATTCCTTCGTATGAGCGGTGGCCGTGGGATAGGCGCCGTAGAGATCGAGGAGCTGAAGCGCGTACGCGTGATTGAACGCGCGTTTGCTGTCGCCCTCGCTGGGGGTCTCGGCCTTCTCCTGGCGGACCTGTCCGACGAGCCAGCGGCGCAGCGCCGGCATGAGGTCCTTTCCGTCATAGCGGAATCGCGTCAGCCACGTGCAGTGGTTCACGCCGCCGATCGCCAGGTCGAGCCTGGCCTGGACCTCGGGCGGAACGGCCGCGACGTCCTCCGGCACGATGCCCATCCGCGTGCACCAGTTCAGGGTGTTGTACGGTTCGTGGTGGCCGTCGCACAGCGCGAAGCTGCGAACCTGCGGCACGCAGCGTCGCAACGCCATACCGAGGACGGCCGTGGGGTTCACGAAGTTGATGACCCATGTGTCGGGCGCGAGGCGAGCGGCGTCCTTGGCCATCGCGACCGCGCGGGGCACCTCGCGGAGCGCCCGGAAGACGCCGCCGGGTCCGATCGTGTCGCTGCTGCACATGCGGATCCCGTGTCGGGCGGCGATTTGCGTGTCGAGGCCGCGATAGTGCGCGTTCCGCTTGGAGAACGTGAGCACGATGAAGTCGCTGCCGCGCATGACCTCCGCGCGCTTCGTCGAGCCGAGCAGCCTCACCCCGCACTTGGCCTGCTTGAAGACGCGCCGGGCGAGCCGCATCATCGTCCGCAGAACCCCCTCGTTCGTGTCGACCAGCGCCAGCGTGCCGCCGGTGAAGACCTCACTGGTGGCCATCTTGTGGATGACCGGCCTGCCGAAGAAGTAGCTTCCCGCACCGATGACCGTGATCTTGGGTGCTCGCATTCGCGTGGTGTCCCTTTCGCGTGAGACTGTCCGGGTTCGTGCGCGCCGCCGGCGCCGTCAGATCCACGCCCGGTCGTGCAGGGCGTTGACGAGCTCCTCGCAGGCGACGATCTCCGCCGCCAGGCGCATCGGTTCGGCCTTCTCCGAGGCCAGGTCGGCGACTTGCTCGAAGGCCTTGTGGAGGCGATCGGCGACGACGGCATAGGTCTCCTGCTTGCTGGTGATGCTGCCCGACTTGGCGTTTCGCCATTCGACGTAGCTCGCCACCACACCGCCGCTGTTGGCCAGGATGTCGGGTACGACCGGGATGCCCCGGTCGCTTAAGATCGCGTCCGCCTCCGGGGTGGTGGGCCCATTCGCGGCCTCCACGATGAGTGATGCGCGGACGTCGGCGGCGTTCGCGTCGGTAAGCACGTGCTCGACGGCGGCCGGGATCAAGACGTCCACGTCCAGCGTGAGCAAGTCCTCGTTATCGATGGGCTCAGCGTCGAAGCCGGCGACGGTCTTGGATTGGCCTGCGTACTGTGTCAGCGCGTCGATGTCGAGACCGGCCTGTGCATAGACCCCGCCCGTCGCCCCCGACGCCGCCACGACGCGTGCCCCGGCCTCCTGGAGGAATCGGCACGCCCAGCTGCCGACGTTGCCGAATCCTTGGACGGCGACGGTCAGATCCTTCGCCTCCTTTCCAAGCATTCGTGCGGCGGACAACCGTGCGACCTCGGCCACGCCGTAGCCGGTGGCCTCGGTTCGCCCCGGCAGCCCGCCGACGCTGGGCGGCTTGCCCGTGACGGACTCCAGCCTATGTGTTTCGCCGTAGATGATGGCCATGTCCCGCGCGTTCGTGCCGAGATCGGGCGCGGGGATGTAGGAGCCGCCATGCAATTCCGCGTGATGCAGATGGACGTACTCCTTCATGACGGCCGTCTTGCGAAACCGTGTGAGCGCGTCGGCGTCCAGGGCGACGGAGCTCTTCCCGCCGCCGAACGGAATGCCCACCAGGGCGGTCTTCCAGGTCATCAGCTCGGCGAGGGCGTTGGTGTGTTCCAGCGTGACGTTCTCGGCCATGCGGATGCCGCCCTTGGCCGGCCCCCGCACCGTGCAATGGCAGACCAGATGACAGACGGTCTCGAGCATCTTCTCGCCCTCGACCAAGAGGGACAGCACCTGCGTCAGCACCTTTTCCGGGCGGCGCAGAATGTGTTCGGCTCGGGCCGAGAGGTTCGCATGGCGCGTCAGTCGCTCCAGGTCTACAACGCTCATGGCCGTTTGCTCCACAAGAGAAGCGCCTTTGACAAGGCCGCAATGCCCTTCTACCCTAACGATTTGCCGGGTAGCGTCCAGCCCCGCACGTGGGCTTCCGGACGTTCCGGGTGGTCGCCGGTCGACGTTTGAGAGAGAACATGACGGGACGTGAGATCTTCACCGCGACGCTGGAATTCCACGCACCGCCACGGATCGCGATGACCCTGCCCGATCCGTATCCCAACGACGCCCTGCTTGTCTCCTTGGGGCCGGATCCGACCTTCGCGCCGCCGACGTATGAGGTCGCCGTCGGCCGGCAATGGATGGACGAGTGGGGTGTCGTCTGGCGGTCGCTCACCGATTTCGACAAGGGCGAGGTGTTCCAGGGCGCGATCGAGGACAACGA
>CAZKCX010000138.1:0-12100 GCA_964550865.1 uncultured Planctomycetales bacterium | reverse complement strand
AAGCGAGTCGCCAAGCCCGGCTGCCTGACGGTCGTGCACAACGGCATCACGATCATCGACAACGCCGAGGTCAAAGGCACCACGCCGGGCGGTTTCGGCTATCGGACGCCGAACAAGCCCGGCCCGCTCATGCTTCAGGACCATGGCAACAAGGTCGCGTATCGAAACATCTGGGCGGTGCCTCTGGACTGAGCCACGGCGGATGGGCGTGTCTTGGGCCCGCGCCGTGTCGGATAGGAAGAGACCATGGCTACCACTACCGATCTGAAGACGTACGTCGAGGACCTCTGTGCCGCCGGGCTGGACGCGAGTCGGTCGTTGGCCACGCTGTCGGGGCAACGACGCAACGACGCCCTCCTCTCGATCGCCAAGACGATGCGCGACCGCTCAGGCGACATCGTCAAGGCGAACGCCAAGGATCTCGGCGCCGCCCACGAGAACAAGCTGACCGACGCGATGATTGATCGGCTGACGCTGGACGAGGCCCGCGTCGACAAGATGGCTCGCGCGGTGGAGGAGGTCGCCGCCCAGCCCGATCCGGTCGGGGAGACGATCTCGGCCTACAATACCCCCTCGGGGCTGCGGGTGGAGAAGCGACGCGTCCCGCTGGGGGTTGTCGCCATCATCTACGAATCGCGGCCGAACGTCACGAGCGACGCGGCCAGCTTGTGCATCAAGAGCGGCAATGCGGTGGTCCTTCGGGGCGGAAAGGAATCGATTCACAGCAATCGCGCGATCGGCGAGGCGATCGCTGAGGGGCTCGAATCGGCGGGGCTCGACCGCCGGGCCGTACAGGTCATCGAGACCACGGACCGCGCGCTCGTCCCGATCCTCGTCAAGCAGGACCAACACCTGAGCGTCGTGATCCCGCGCGGCGGGGAGGGGCTGATCCGATCGGTCGTGGCCGAGGCGTCCGTTCCCGTGCTCAAGCACTACGCCGGCAACTGCCATGTGTACATCCATCAGGAGGCGGAGTACGAGATGGCCGAGAGCATCGCGCTCAACGCGAAGCTCCAGCGCCCCGGTGTCTGCAACGCGGCCGAGACGATCCTGTTCGACGCTGCCGTTGCCGAGGAGTACCTGCCGAAGATCGTCGGCAAGCTCGTCGACGCCGGATGCGAGGTTCGAGGCTGTGACAAGACGCGGGAGTTGGTGGAGGCCGTCCAACCCGCCGAGGAGCAGGATTGGTACGACGAGTACCTGGACCTGATCGTCGCCTGCAAGGTCGTTGCCGACCTGGACGCGGCCGTCGAACACATTAACGGCTACAGTTCGCACCACACGGACGCCATCGTGACGCGGAGCATCGCCGCGGCCGAACGGTTCGTGGCGGCGGTGGATTCCTCGAGCGTGATGGTCAATTGCTCGACGCGGCTCAGCGACGGCGGCGTGTACGGGTTGGGGGCCGAGATCGGCATCAGCACGGACAAGCTGCACGCCCGCGGCCCGATGGGGGCCGCCGACCTGACCACCTACAAGTTTATCTGCACGGCAGACGGATTGATTCGTACGTGAGAAGGGCTCGACGGAGCCAAGCGGCGGCTCGCTACGATTCGTCTTCGAACTTCAGGCCGACGAGCTGCAGCCCGTCGAGGAACGACGAGGCTCGCTCCACCCGGACGACCTGGGCTTTGCGCACTTCCTTCGGCTGCTCCGACGTGTGTACCGATTCGGACTTGACGCGCGGATGCAGCTTCATCTCGAGCTCTTGCCCGGGCTTCAGCGGGATCGACATGGGCAAGGCGACGAGCGCGCCGCCCTGGCTGAGGTTGTGGCCACGGCCGCTATAGAGGCGCCCTCGCCGACGTTGCGACAGTGAGATGGGCCAGTCAATGCGGTAGCGCGGGTGGATTCGCCGTTCCTGTTCTTCGACCATAGTGTCCTCCGCTCTGGACCGACCGTGCCGAAGCGCGCGGATGCACGGTCTCCCCATGGACTATATCGTCCACTCCGGCAGGCGGATTCAGAATGCCGGACGGGGTTTTCCGGAACGTGTCAAACCCGTATGCCATCCCTTGCGGAGGTTATCGGACGGACCTCGGCCTCGCAGCGCTTCGTGCAGGCACGGACGCCCGTGCTACGAGGGAGATTCGCATCCGTCACATCAGTGGTGCAGCGGGAATTCGTCGCAGAGCTCGAGGACTTGCTGCCGGACCCGCTCGATGGCGATGGGATTGCCATGCGCGCCCAGGATCTCCTGAATCCAGCCGGCGATGCTCTTCATCTGGTCCGGGCCCATGTTTCGTGTCGTAGCGGCCGGCGTGCCGATCCGCAGCCCGCTCGTCTCGGACTGCTTCCGCTCGTCGAAGGGGATCATGTTGCGGTTGACGATGATGCCCGCGCGCTCGAGCCAGATCTCCGCGTGGCGTCCGGTGACGGCCGGGTGATTGCTCCGTAGGTCGACGAGCATGAGGTGGTTGTCGGTTCCGCCACTTACGATACGAAATCCGTGCGATCGCAGCGCCTCACACATCGCCTTGGCGTTGTCCAGGATGGCCTGCTGGTAGGCGCGGAAGTCAGGACGAAGCGCCTCGGCAAACGCGACGGCTTTGGCGGCGATGACGTGCATCAACGGCCCGCCCTGGATGCCGGGGAACACGGTCTTGTCGATCGCACCGGCCCAGGCCCGCTTGCACAGAACCATACCGGAGCGCGGGCCGCGCAGCGTCTTGTGGGTCGTCGTCGTGACGAAGTCGCACCACTTGATCGGCGAGGGATGCAGGTCCGCGGCGACGAGCCCCGCGATGTGGGCGATGTCGGCCATCAGGAGCGAATCGCACTCTTCGGCGATCTCGGCAAAGGCCTCGAAGTCGATCGTCCGGGGATAGGCCGATGCGCCCGTGACGATCAGGTCCGGGTTATGCTCCCGGGCGAGCCGGCGAATCTCGGCCATGTCGAACTGCTCTGTCTCCGGATCGACCCCGTAGCTGATCACACGGTAGAGCTTGCCGCTGAAGCTGGCGCGGTGACCGTGCGTCAGGTGGCCGCCCTGAGCAAGGTCCAACGCCATGATCGTGTCGCCCGGCTTCAGGCACGTCATGTAGACCGCCATGTTGGCCGAGCTGCCGCAGTGCGGCTGCACGTTGGCGTGATCCGCATGAAAGAGCTGCTTGGCGCGATCGCGGGCGAGGTCCTCGATCTCATCCATCAGGTCGCAGCCGCCGTAGTGCCGGTGTCGGGGATAGCCCTCGGCGTACTTGTTGGTGAAGAGGGAGCCCGTCGCCTCCATCACGGGCGCGGAGACGTGGTTTTCCGAGGCGATTAGCTCGATCGTGCGGTGCTGACGCTCGCGCTCGCGTTGGAGCGCCGCCCAGACCTGTGGATCAGTCGCCTCGAGGGGCGTCGTCGTTTCGGTGTCGGTCCATAGATCGGTCACGGCTCGGGCCTCCCGGTACTCGTTTCTAGGATACGCAGCCCGCACCGACGATGCAACGAATGGGACGATTTTGCCCGGGCGTGAAGGATTCCGCTGCCTCCAGAATGCAACGTAGTGGCACAGGCGACGAACCGTCCTCTAGCCTTGCCTTGCCGCTTCGATTACCGTTGTCAGAGAGGATGCCGCGCGATGATCGATGCCGATGCCATCTCGTGTCTGACGGATCTGGTCGGCCCCTTTCCCCGCGGGACGGTGGCCCTGGTGGGGGCGGGTCCCGGCGAGCCGACACTGATCTCGGTCCGCGGTGCCGTTCGGATCGCCCAGGCGGATGCGGTCCTGTTTGATCGGCTTGCCAGCCCGAAGCTCCTCGCGCTGGCACGACCGGAGGCCGAGCGCGTGTACGTCGGCAAGCTGCCCGACCGCCATCCGATCCCCCAAGAGGAAATCCAACGGCTGATGATCGAGCACGCCCAGGCGGGCAAGCGCGTGGTGCGGCTCAAGGGCGGCGATCCGTTCGTCTTCGGCCGGGGCGGCGAGGAATGCGAGGCCATGGTGGCGGCCGAGGTCCGTTTCGAGGTCGTGCCCGGCATTACGGCCGCGGTGGCCGCGCCGGCCTATGCGGGCATTCCCGTGACGCATCGCGATTGGACGGCGACGTTCGCGCTCGTCACCGGGCACGAGGATCCGACGAAGCCGGAATCGAACATCGATTTCCACGCGCTGGCGAAGATCGGGACGATCGCGTTCTACATGGGCGTCAAGCGGCTTGCCGCCAACACGCGGAAGCTGATCGACGGCGGCCTCGACCGCAAGACACCCGCCGCGCTGATCCGCTGGGGCACCCGGGCGGACCAGGAAACGATCACCGGCACGGTGGGCGACATCGCCAAGCGGGCCGAGGCCGCAAAGCTGCGACCGCCCGTGATGACGCTCATCGGGCACGTGGTCGGCCTACGCGAACGGCTGAACTGGTTCGAGCGTCGGCCGTTGTTCGGCAATCGAATCGTCGTGACGCGAACGCGGCAACAGGCCTCCGAGCTTTCCGGGCGATTGGCCACGTTCGGGGCGGACGTCATCGAGGCCCCGACGATTCGCATCGAGCCGGTCGAGGATTTCGGCCCGATCGACGAGGCCCTCCGCCGAATCGCCGACTACGACTGGCTCATCCTGACCAGCGTCAACGGGGTGGACGCGATGGTGGAGCGGATGCGGGCGTGCGGACTGGACGCCCGCTGCCTGGCGGGCGTTCGCCTGGCGGCCATCGGCTCGGCCACCGCCGATCGCCTGCGTCGGTACTTCCTCGAGCCGGAGGTCGTGCCCGAGAAGTTCGTGGCCGAAGCACTGGCCGAGCACATCCTGAAGCTCGGTGACGTAAGGGGCCAACGCTTCCTCTTGCTTCGGGCGGACATCGCGCGCCCGGCCCTGCGGGACGCCCTCAAACAGGCGGGCGCGACCTGCGACGACTTGTCCGTCTATCGCACGCTGCCGGCCGAGGCGCTGCCGGAGGAGGTCGTGCGCGGGTTGGCCGAAGGCACGATCGATTTTATCACGTTCACCAGCAGTTCGACGTTCAGCAACTTCCTGGACATGCTCGACGATGCGGGCAAGGACGCGCTGCATGACGTTGCCCTGGCCAGCATCGGGCCGATTACGTCCAAGACCATTCGCGACGCCGGATACGAGGTGACCGTCGAGGCCACCAAGCACACCATCGTGGGATTGGTCGACGCGATCCGATCGCACTGATCATGCGGGAGTTGGGCTGCTTGTCGGAATCGTTGACACGTCTCGGGGTTGCGCTCGTTGTGGCCCAGCGGTTCGGTCTGGCTCACCGCAAGCCGCCCTCGGCGGGGCAGTCTGATGGCTCACGGCCGGGCTTGTCGCGGCGAAGCGTAGCGAAGCCTGGAGGCGGCCGTGCCACATTGGACACCCATTCTTGCGGACCACTTGAAGGCGGGGGAGCGGCTGTTCTCGCATTCCGGTTGCCGCGCGCCGCAGGACTCCGGCGGGATGCCTGGGGATCCGCTGCTCCAAAAGAGGTCTCGCGCGTCGGTTGCGGACTCCACGCCGTGCGCGTAGGATTGCTGCACGGGCTTGCGGAGGTCTTTCCTCGACGTACGGGGGCGTCGGGGTGCGAGGAGAAAGAGGCGGCACCCGGGACGTGGGGGGGCAGGAGTCCATGCGACAGGAGCTTCGACGATGACACAGGAAACCAAGGTCGCAACGGCCCCCCAGGGTCGAATCGAGGGTGTGCATGTCAAACCGCTGAAAGTCATCCCGGATCAACGCGGGCGCTTGATGGAGGTCTTCCGCTCGGACGACGAGCTCTTCGAGCAGTTCGGGCAGGTTTACATCACGACGGCGTATCCGGGCGTGGTCAAGGCGTGGCACTATCACCAGCACCAGACGGACAACTGGGCGGTCATTCACGGCATGGCGCTCGTGGGGCTGTATGACACCCGGGAGGATTCGCCGACGCACGGCCACGTCAATCGATTTCACATGGGCGTGCACAACCCCGTCTTCCTGCAGATCCCCGCCGGGGTCATGCACGGGTTCAAGTGCATCTCGCAGGAAGAGTGCATCGTGATGAACGTGCCGACGAAGACCTACAACTACGAGCAGCCGGACGAGCTCCGTCGGCCCGCGCACGATCCCGATATCCCGTTCTCGTGGGCTCGAGAGGATGCCTAGGGTCGGCACCGATCGGTCGGCGGAGAGCGCATGGAGCCGGGCGGAATTGGGTGTACGAAGCGGGGGACATCTGCCGCGTGGACGGGGCCGCAAGGCCGCGCGACGCGGATGACCTTGAACCATGGCGAGGGACCGACGATGAAGGGCGTTGTTCTTGCGGGCGGACTCGGCACGCGGCTGCTGCCGCTGACGAAGGTGACCAACAAGCACCTGCTGCACGTCTACGACAAGCCGATGGTCTATTACCCCATCGAGTGCCTCGTCAACGCGGGCGTCGACGAGGTGATGCTCGTGACGGGCGGAAGCAGCGCGGGCGACTTCCTCCGCCTTCTCGGGAACGGCGAGGAGTTGGGTCTGCGCCGCCTCCACTACGCGTACCAGGAGGGCGAGGGCGGCATCGCCGACGCGCTGAACCTGGCGGAGGACTTCGCCGACGGCGGCAAGATCGTCGTCATCCTCGGGGACAACATCATCGAGAACAACATCCGCGCCGCGACGGCCGACTTCTTCAGCCAGCGCGAAGGCGCGAAGATCCTGCTGAAGGAGGTTCAGGATCCACAGCGGTTCGGCGTGCCGGAGATCGACGGCGACAAGATCGTGTCGATCGAGGAGAAGCCGAAGAATCCCAAGAGCCAGTACGCGGTGATCGGGATCTACTTCTATGACGGTCGGGTCTTCGACATCATCAAGACGCTCAAGCCGAGCGATCGCGGCGAGCTCGAGATCACCGATGTCAACAACGCGTACATCGAGGACGGCTCGATGACGTATGACGTCATCGAGGGTTGGTGGACGGACGCGGGCACGTTCGATTCGCTGCTTCGCGCGAACAAACTGGTGGCCGAATGCGGAGCGAACAAGCTGTAACCGACGGGCGTAAGGCGGCTGGAAGAGGAATCGATCCTCGTGTATTCGGACGGCAGCCTGTGGTCCAAGCTGCCTGCAAGAATGCTTGGGCAGGTGGCGAAGGTTGGGTGGCATACCTCTTCACTTGTGCCGAGCTTCGTCGAGGTAGAGGTGGGGGACACGAATTCGACCGGAGATTTGCGTCCCCATCGCGCGAGCGATGGGCCCCCTCGGCTCCCTCGGCGCAGCTCAGGACAAGTAGAGCCATGGGCCACCGTTCCTTCTGACGCACTGTTCAATCTCTCCGGGAAGCAGCTTAGGTCGGTTTCCGAGACGATGTCGGCCGGGAACCCGAACGCAGTCGAGGGAACAGCATGAAGCGCATCTTGGTTACCGGCGGCGCGGGCTTCATCGGCTCCAACTTCGTGCACTGGGCGTTGGCGCATTGGCCCGATGTGCACGTCGTCAACCTCGATGTCCTCACCTATGCGGGCAACCTGGGCAACCTCGACAGCGTCAAGGACGACCCACGCTACACCTTCGTGCGCGGCGACATCGCCGATGCCGCGCTGCTCGACTCGATCATGCCCGACGTCGACACCGTCATCAACTTTGCGGCCGAGAGCCACGTCGACCGCAGTCTGATGTCCTCCGAGCCCTTCGTGCAGACCAACATCGTCGGCACGCAGCAGCTCCTCGACGCCGGGCGGCGACACGACGTGCAGCGGTTCCTTCAGGTGAGCACGGACGAGGTCTACGGTTCGCTCGGCTCGGAGGGCGAGTTCACGGAGAGCACTCCCCTCGCGCCGAACAGCCCGTACTCGGCCAGCAAGGCCGCCGCCGATCTCCTTTGCCGCGCTTACCACCACAGCTTCGGCTTCCCGGTGATGATCAGTCGATGCAGCAACAACTACGGGCCGTTTCAATTCCCCGAAAAGGTCATTCCGCTCTTCGTGACCAATCTCTTCGAGGGCAAGAAGGTCCCCCTGTACGGCGACGGGATGAACGTCCGCGATTGGATCTTCGTCGAGGACCACTGCGCCGCCCTCGGGGCGATCCTGGAGAAGGGCACGCCCGGCGAGGTCTACAACATCGGCGCCGACTGCGAGCTGACGAACCTCGACCTGACGCATCGCATCCTGGCCGCTTGCGGGCGAGACGAGGGCTTCATCGAGTACGTTAAGGACCGCCCGGGGCACGACCGCCGCTATGCGATCGATTCCAGCAAGGTCCGGCGCGAGTTGGGCTGGGCACCGCAGCACGATTTCGACGCCGCGCTGGCCCGTACCGTGCAGTGGTATCGCGACCACGAGGACTGGTGGCGTGCTATAAAGAGCGGTGAATATCTTAAATATTACGAGCTGCAATACGGCCGGCGGGGAGCAAGCGAGTGAGTCGGCCCCCCGTCAAGCGGTCCCTCCGCATCGATTTCTCTTAACCATTTTAACAGGCGTATGTTAAGTCCAGGAACCGACGCCCGGGGTTTTTGCCCAATCCCGTGGAAGGAACGCCAGTGTCCCATCATCGAAAAAGTAGATGTGGCTGGAAGGCGCCGGTGTTTGCGGCAAAGGACGCTCTCGAATCCGGCTAGAAGTTGAGTTGACTGCTCAAACTGACCCAAATTGGGAACCCAGCTGATACAGGTGTTGTTCGGCTCGCCCACCTGGATCGGCTGTTCTCAGACCCACCTCCTGCGGATGGAGGTGGGTTTTTTTCGCGCGGAGCGTCGGCCCCACTGCCATTCGGCTGAGCCCCTCAATCAGGTGGGGAGCCGGTCCCTGCAGTTCATCCGCCTTTCGCTTGCACTCCTGACCGTTTACGATCAAGGGCTGTCGTAGGTTGACTCTCGTCGTCGCAGCGAACCGACCATGGCCGTACACCGACAGGCATTGACCATCCTTCTGCTCACCGCTGGCGCGGATCCGCTTGCCTTCGGTGCGTACCAAGAAGCGCCCATGCTGGCCGAGCAGGTGGCGGCGGGGAAGCTGCCGCCCGTTGAGGAGCGCCTGCCCGAAGAGCCGATGGTCGTCAAACCGATCCACCAGATCGGCCGATACGGCGGCACCTGGCGCCGTGCGGCGATCGTCTCCGGCGACATCAGCATGAACGGGCGACTGGGGTACGAGAGCCTCCTCCGCTGGGACCGCACCGGCCGCAAGCCCGTGCCCAATCTCGCCAAGAGCTGGGAGGTCAAGGACGGCGGCCGCACGTACGTCCTCCACCTCCGCAGGGGGGTCAAGTGGTCCGACGGGCATCCGTTCACGGCCGAGGATATTCGCTGGGTCGTCAATGAGTACTGGCAGAACAAGGACGTGAACCCGGTCTTCCCGTTCTGGTTGGAGATGGGGGGAAAGCGGGTCGATCTAACCGCGCCCGATCCCCACACGTTGGTGTTCCGCTTTGTCAAACCATATGCCCTATTTCCGGAGATGCTCGCGTATCGGGCCCTGCTGATCGTCCTACCGAAGCATTACCTCACGCGATTTCTCCCCGAGCACGCCGGGCTGGAGACGGTGCAACGCTTGGCGGAAGAGCGCGGGTTCGATCACTGGCGAGAGCTGATTCTCCAGCGAGTCCTCTACGACGACAACCCGGAGCTCCCCACGCTCAAGCCCTATCAGCTTCGCGTGCCCATGCCGGCGACGCGCGTGATCGCCGAACGCAATCCCTACTACTGGAAGGTCGATCCGGAGGGGAAGCAGCTGCCCTACATCGATCGAATCAGCTATGCGACGGTCCAAAACGCCGAGGTGCTCAACTTCAAGGCCCTCGCCGGCGAGCTGAGCTTCCAGGCCCGGCACATTGACTCGGCGAACTACGCCCTGTTCATGGAGAACCGCAAGAAGGCGGGCTACGAGGTCCGCAAGGACATCGAGCCGATCGCCTCGGCAATCTACGTGAACCCCCACAGCCGTGACGAAGAGATCAGGCCGATCCTGGCGAATCCGAAGTTCCGGATCGCCCTCTCGCTCGCCGTGAATCGCGAGGAGCTGATCGAGCTCATTCTCTCCGGCTTGGCCGTCAAAGCCAGTGGCGTGGCCTCGCCCCTTGACCCGTTCTATTCACCGGAGTTCGAGACCTATCAGGACTACGACCCCGAGCGGGCGGCCAGGCTGCTCGACGAGGTCGGGCTGAAGATGGGCGACGACGGACTCCGTAGGCTGCCCAGTGGCCGCGTCTTCAGGCAGATTATCAACTGCTATCCGGCCGAGACCGGGGTCGGTGCGGACATGTGGCAGCTCGTCGCGGATTACTGGCGGGAGGTCGGTCTGCACTTCGCCGTGAAGATGGACGCGCGGACCTTGAGCGTGCTTCAGGTTTCCAATGGGAACACGAACTTCTACGCCTACGCGATCATCGGCCTGCACTGGGCGGTGAACCCCGAGTGGTTCGCACCGCTCTCACAATTCAGCTACCACGGGCCGCTCTACGGGCGGTATCACGCGAGCCGCGGCCGGACGGGCGTCAAACCGCCGGAGGAGTACCAACGCCTCATCGATTGGTATGAAGAGCTCGCCTCGACGATGGACCCCGAACGACGCCTGGAGCTGGGCCGCAAGATCCTCAGCCAGTGGGCGGAGAAGTGCTACGTCATCGGCATCGTGCGGCGCTATGCCCTGACGATCGTCTCGAACCGGTTCCGCAACGTGCCCGACGAGATCATCCACAGCTACCGCGTCCTGACGCCCGGCTACATCGGCATCGAGCAGTTCTATCTCGAGCAGGAGTAGACCCAGATGCTGTCGTTCATCGTCCGACGCCTGCTGATCATGATCCCGACGATGTTCGTGATATCCGTCTTGAGCTTCGCGATCATCCAACTCCCACCGGGCGACTACCTCACCACCTACATCGAAAACCTCCAACAGACGGGCGAATCCATGGACGAGGCCGTCGTCGCCAGCCTCCGGAAGCAATACGGCCTCGACGATCCCTTCCACGTGCAGTACTGGAAGTGGATCAGCGGCGTGGTCGTGGGCGACTTCGGGCAGTCGTTCTCGCTCAAACGACCGGTGGGCGAGCTGATCTGGGAGCGCTTGGGCCTGACGGTCACCATCTCGATGGTCACGCTCTTCTTCACGTGGATCCTGGCCGTGCCGATCGGCATCTACTCCGCCACGCACCAGTACAAGATCAGCGACTACGTCTTCACGTTCTTCGGCTTCATCGGTATGGCCACGCCGGCGTTCCTGCTGGCGCTCGTGTTCATGTACCTCTCGTATCGATGGTTCGGGACGAGCGTGGGCGGGCTCTTCTCCGACGAGTACGCCGACGCACCGTGGAGCTGGGGCAAGGTCGTGGATCTCTTCAAGCATCTGTGGGTGCCGGTGATCGTCCTCTCGGTCGCGGGCACGGCGGGGCTGATCCGGATCATCCGGGCGAACCTGCTCGATCAGCTGCAGATGCCCTACGTGGTGACCGCGCGGGCGAAGGGCCTGAGCGAGTGGCGATTGCTGCTGAAGTATCCCGTGCGGATCGCCATCAACCCGGTCATCAGCACGATCGGGTGGATGCTGCCGCAGCTGGTCAGCGGCTCCATCATCGTGGCGCTGGTGCTGAGCCTGCCGACGACGGGTCCGCAGATGTACCGCGCGCTGCTCGAGCAGGACATGTACCTCGCCGGCACGTACGTGATGATGCTCGCGTTCTTGACCGTCCTCGGCACGCTCGTCTCGGACATCCTGTTGGCGTGGGTGGATCCGCGGATCCGCTTCGGGGCCCAAGAGTCATGACCCAACTGCCGGAAGAACCCCGCTCGCAGTTCCCTGGGGCCAAGCGTCCCACGGTCGGGGAGACGATCAGCCCGGCGGGGGCGATATCCACGGCCGACGAGCGGTACTTCCGCGCCTCGCAGTGGCGGCTGATGTGGTGGAAGTTCAAGGACCACAAGCTGGCCTACTACTCTTTCTACATCGTGTTGGCGTTCTACGTCGTCGCGGGATTCTGCGAGTTCTTCGCCCCCGCCGACCCCGGGAAGCGACACGTCCCGCACAAGCACGCCCCGCCGCAGCGCATCCGGCTCATTCACGACGGTAAGCTGCACTGGCCGTTCGTCTATCCGCTCGTACAGCACAAGGACCCCGAGACCCTGGCGTGCTATTACACCAGCGACACGTCGAGGCCGCTCTCCCAAAAGAATAGCTCTTTATGCCCAACGACATCAGAATTATCTGCAGCTGCGCT
>CAZKCX010000137.1:0-12133 GCA_964550865.1 uncultured Planctomycetales bacterium | reverse complement strand
CGAAGTTCAAACCGGGCATCACCTTGTCGAGGTACTCGCCGTAGTCCTCGCTGGTGGCGCGGCCCTTGGCGAGGTCCCACTTGTTGATCACCACGACGACGGGCTTGTCGTGCTCGGCGATGTAAGCGCCCAGCTTCTTGTCCACCTGACTGACGGGCGAGGTCGCGTCGATGAGGAACAACACCACGTCCGCCCGCCGGATCGATCGCGTCGCGCGGGTGTAGCCGTAGAACTCGACGTCACTGGACATCTTGCCCTTCTTGCGCACGCCGGCCGTATCGATCGCGACGAACGTCCGGCCGTCGATCTCGAACTGGACGTCGACTGCGTCGCGGGTCGTCCCCGGCACCTCGCTGACGATCACGCGTTGCTGGCCCACCAGGGCGTTGACGAACGTGCTCTTGCCGACGTTTCGCTTCCCGACGATCGCCAGGTGCATGACGGGCTGAGCGGTCTCCCCGCCGGCCACCTGGCGGACGTGCTCGAGAATCCGATCGGTCAGCTCGGCCCGCCCCCGGCCGTGCTTGGCCGAAACGGGCATCGGCTCGCCGAAGCCCAAGGAGAAGAAGTCGGCCGCCTGCGCGTCGAGCTTTTCGTTGTCGGCCTTGTTGGCGACGAGGACGACGGGCTGCTCGCAGCGACGCAGGAGACGCGCGACCTCCTTGTCCAGCGGGGCCACGCCGTCGCGGACGTCCACCACGAAGAGCACCAGACTCGCCTGGTCGATCGCGTAATGGATTTGCCGCTCGACGTGCTCGGTGAGCTGATCGACGTCCTCGATACCGTACCCACCCGTATCGACCAGCTCGAAGTACGTCTCGTCGACCTCGCAGACCGTGCTGACGCGGTCGCGCGTCACCCCCGCCGTCGGATCGACGATCGATATCAATCGGCCCGAGAGGGCGTTGAGCAACGAGCTCTTGCCCACGTTCGGCCTGCCCACGATGGCCACGATCGGAAGCGCCATAATCGAGCCATTGTAGCATGTCACAGCGCCGTGGCACACGAGCCCCGGCCGGGGACGGAGTCGAACTCCTGATGCACAGCGCTACGCTGTTCGCAACAATGTCTGAACAGTCGAGCAGCTCTGCCTCTTGTGGCCCAGCCGCCCTCGGCTGGGACTTTTCCACGCTTCACGGCCGGGGGCGGCCGTGCCACACTGTTCGATCTTTGCTGCAAGCAGCTTAGATCTTCACCACGGCCTTGATGGGGTCGCCCTTGCGATCCTTGACGTCGGCGAGGCCTTGCTTGAGGTCCTCCAGGCCCATCGTGTGCGTGCAGATCATGCTCAGATCGACCTGGCCGCTGGCCATCGCCGCCACGGCCGTCGGCCAGACCAGCGGTGCGAGCCAACTGAAGCGGATCGTCTTGTCCCACAGGATTGATTCGAGGGCGGGCACCTTCACCACCGCGTCGTCGGCGGGCAGCCCGAAGAACACCACGCGGGCACGTCGACCGCTGATGGCCAGGGCTTGCTCCATCGCCTCCACCGCGCCCGTCGGCGTGACGACGGCATCGGCGAACATGCCGCCCGTCAGCTCCTCGATCTTGGCCTTGAGGTCCGCCGCGTAGTACGGCGAGCCCCTGTCCTTTGTGTTGATGACCGCGTCCGCGCCGACCTGCTTTCCGATCTCGAGCCGATAGTCCCGCGTGCCGACGAGAACGGTCTTGCCCGCGCCGGCCGCCTTGGCGAGCTGGAGCATCATCAGGCCGATCGCACCCGGGCCGATCACGACGGCGAAGTCGCCTACCCCGATCTCCATGTTGTTCACGGCGTAGGTCGAGCACGCGAGCGGCTCGGTCAGGGCGGCATGCTCCCACGCGATGCCCTCGGGGACCTTGTGCAGGCCGGTGTAGTGGCTGACGCAGTACTGGGCGAACCCGCCGTTCGCGCTGACGCCCAACACATCCTTGTACTCGCAGAGGTTGACCTGCCCCTTCTTGCAGATCGCGCAGGAGTTGCAGTACTGCACGGGGTCGACCACGACACGGTCGCCCGGATGGAAGAGCCCCAAGGCAGCGGGGATCTTTCCCACCTCGACGACCTCCCCGGCGAACTCGTGCCCCAGGATGAGCGGGCCCTTGCCGGACTCGGTCTCCAGCGAGCTGTCGCCGAAGTAGTAGGCCACGTCCGAGCCGCAGATGCTGCACGCCTTCACGGCGAACAGGACCTGGTCGTCGGCGGGCTTGGGGACGGGGACCTCCTCGAGCCGCATGTCCTCGGGCTCGTAGAACACTTGTGCCTTCATCGTCTCGGGCATCGATGAACCTCCTGGGCAAACCTTTTCAAGTCGGGTTGCGACGGCAAGACGACGCGCCTTCCTACCCCGGCAACCGACGCGGGCGATGACATTACGCCGGTGAGACGGCGTTGAGGACGTCCTTCAGCTTGGCTTGGGCCAGGCAAACGCACGTATCGGCCGCCCCGTAGTACATGAATAGCTCGTCGTCCCTCTGCACCAGTCCGGTGGGGAAGACCACGCCCGGCACGAAGCCGGAGACTTCGTACATCTCCTCGGCCTGGAACACCCAGCCCGGAGATCGGCCGATGAGGACCTCCGGGTGCTCGCGATCCAGCAGCGCGATCCCCGCGCGGTAGTTCAGGTTCAAGCCGTATTGCTTGACGCCGTGATAGATCAGGAGCCAGCCCTCCTCCGTGAGGATCGGCGGCGGGCCCGCCCCGACCCGCTGGGCGTCCCAGGCCGCGCCCGCGCCCTCGCGGAGGACACAATACGGCCTGCCCCAGTGAATCAGGTCCGGCGAGAAGGCGATCCAGATATCCTCGATTCCCCCTCCGGCGTCGGGTCGATGCAGCGCGACGTAATGGTCGTTGACGCGATGGGGGAACAGGGCGGCGTCCTTGTTGTTCGGCGGTAAGATGAGCCCGATCCGTTCGGCCGTCATCAGATCCTTGCTCTTGGCCAGTGCGACGGCGGCGCCGTACTTGGAGAAGGCCGTGTACGTGATATACCACGCCTGCTGATTCGGCAGATAGACGACACGGGCGTCCTCGCATCCCCACGACTCGTAGCCGTGATCCGTGTGCCCGCTCCGCAGGATGGGCTCGGCCTCCACCTCCCAGTTTGCAATGCCGTCGTCGCTTCGCGCGACATGGATATTGGACCGGCCCGAGTAGTCCTCGACGCGGAGCAGCAGCACCACCTTGTCGTCTTGGAGCGTGGCGCCGGGATTCAGCACGGCCGCGGCCGAAAACGGCATGTCGGCCACCGTCAAGATCGGGTTCTTGTCGCTACGATAAAAGAAGCATTCCCTCTGCATGGGACGGTGTCTCCTGGCGGGAACATCTTCGCCGCTGCCGCGCGCGGCGCCAAGACCCGGGCACGACGTACAAGACGGCACACAGAATGCAGAGGACAATAGGGGTCGGGGGAGCGGGCATCTTGCGATCGCTCATTCCGTCTCCACAACGCCTCGCGGCGATTGGACGAAGGGCACCTTCCGGTCGGCCACAACCGCTGAAGATGCCCAGGGACCGAGGGCCTTGGGCAGGCCCATGTCTTCTCTTCTGACGTCTCTCAAGACAGCGATCACGGTTGGGGCTTCGCGGTGAGCGTCATGCGAACGACGTCGGCCACGTTGTCGGCCTGCATCTTGGACATGATGTGAGCACGGTGAACCTCGACGGTCTTCTCGCTCAGGCCAAGCTCGACGGCGATCTGCTTGCTCAGCTTGCCCGCGACAACCAGCTCGAGGACCTCCCGCTCCCGTGGCGTGAGCCGGTCGATGCGACGGCGGATCTCGGCGACCTCGGCGTGCCGCTCGCGGCGCCGGGTGTCCTCGCCGATGGCCTGGTGGATCCTCTCGAGAAGCAGCTGATCGTTAAAGGGCTTCTCCACGAAGTCGAACGCGCCGAACTTCATTGCCCGAACCGCCATCTGCACGTCGCCGTGCCCGGTGACGATGATGATCGGTTGGCAGAGCGATTGCTTCGTCAGCTGTTCCTGAAGCTCCAACCCGCTGATGCCGGGCATCCGCACGTCCAACAGAATGCAGCCGGGCCGATCCTCGACGTGCGCGTCCAGGAACGCCCGGGCGGTCGGGTATGTCTCGACGGCCAGGCCCGTGGATTCGATCAGCCAACGAAGCGAATCTCGCACGGACTGATCGTCGTCCACGACGAAGACGGTGGGCTCTGATTCCATCGCCCGTTCCTTCCGATAGGAACCTTCTGCTGAGTGCCTGGAACACGTCCCTCTACACCCTGGCCGCCGTCGGGTCAAGAGAGCCGGCGGCGCGACATCGGCTCACGCCGGCCCCGCGGATTCCTCCCGACCCGAATGCGGCGCCGTCGAGACGGTCGGCAGCGTGAACCGGAAGGTCATTCCCCGCTTCGGGCGAGGCGTCGCCCAGAGCTTGCCCCCGTGGCTCTCCACGATCGACCGGCTGAGGGAAAGGCCGATGCCCATCCCGTCCTTCTTGGTCGTGAAGAACGGATTGAACGCCTGCCGCTCGACGTCGGGGGACATCCCGTGGCCTTCGTCGAGCACGGCGATCTCGACGGCATCCGATTCGGCCAACTCCGTTTGAATCGTCAGCACGCGCTCGTCCGGATCCGTCTCTTCCATGGCCTCCAGGCCGTTTCGAACGAGGTTGACGATCACCTGCTCGATCTGGATGACGTCCGCATCGACCGCGGGGAGGTCGCCTGCGAGTCGGAGCCGGATCGAGCTATGGTGCGCGCGGGCGTCGATCTCCAGGAGCGCCGCGGCCTCCCGCACGACGTCGTCGATGCTCGTCCGCTCGAGCTGCGACTCGCCCTTTCGAGCGAAATCGCGCAGCCGACGCATGATCTCGCCGGCCCGCTGGGCCTCCGCGCTCACGCGGTGTAGCGCCTCGATCAGCTGCTCCCTGTCCTCGCCGCCGGACTCCAGGCGTCGCACGCAGCCGTTGGCGTAGTTCAAGACGGCCGAAAGCGGCTGATTCAGCTCATGGGCCAGACCGGACGTCATCTCGCCGATCGTGCTCAGACGAGAGACGTGTGCCAGCTCCGCCTGCCGGCGTCGCGCCTGCTCCTGCGCCTCCTTCAGCTCGGTCACGTCGCGGCAGGTATACAAGATCGTCCCCGCCTTGATCGACACCCGCTTGACGTTCACCAGCAGGTCGTGCATTCGGCCCGCCTTGTCGGGGGCACGATGATCAATGTTCGGCAGCTCCTTGGCCTGAGCCAGGTCCTCGCTGCGATAGATCCCCTCGCCGAGCAGGTGAGTGATGTTGCCCATGGCCTCCACCTCCGCTTGGGTGTAGCCGAACAGGATGTGCACGTTCGGACAGACGTAGGTGAAATCGCCGTGGTCGTCGGTGATGAAGACGGCGTCGGAGATGTTGCTCAGCGTCAGGCGGTGGACCTCTTCCGACTCCTTGAGGGCCTCGCTCGTCCGCTTGAGCTGAACGATCTGCTCGATGCGATTCGCGATGCCGAGCAGGAGGTGTCGTTCCTCCTTCAGGAACGGGCCCTCATCGCTTTCCGGTCGGTCCTCAAGATAGCAGACCTCGAGCCTCCCGAGCGGTTCGCCGCCGATCATGATGTCGCAGGCCTGCCGCCACGGGGTCTCCTCGAAGTTGTCGGTCTGAACGGATTGCCCCTCCAACCGGATCCTCGCCTTCGTCACCTCGGGGTATTGCCATGCCGGGGGGATCAGCTCGACGATGCCGCGGAGGATGTCACGTAGCGAGAGTTCCTGCCGCTCCACGAGACCGGAGATCGCATAGAGGCAGTTCAGCTCCTTGATCCGCTCGCCGAGATCGTGCTCCCGCTGTTCGAGCACTTCCCGCGCGCGCTCGGCCTGTGTGACGTCAATGCCGGTGCAGAGCATCGCGCCCTCGACGCCCAGGTCGATACGCAAGCGGGTGCAGGACCACGCAAGGCTCCGCTGCGCTCCGTCGCTCGTTTGCAGTGGCCCTTCCCAGGCGAGGGCGTCTTGCCCGGGATCCCGAAGCTGCTCTCGAACGCGGAGACGGTCGTCATCGGACGCCAACACGTTCCACGCAGCCTGGCCGATAACGGTATCGGCGGATCCGGGCCACAGTTGCTGGAAGGCGGTGTTGTAGCGCGTAATCGACCCTTCGCCGTCGAGAAGGAGCACGGACGTGTCCACCGCGTCGAGCAATGTGATCAGTAGATCCGTCGGCGTCGCCATGACGTGTTCGCCATCATACCTACGTCTGTCATCAGATCAGCGACCGTACGGGAGCTGTACCGTTACGCTTTGCCTTCCGGTGACACGGTATGTTCTTGGTCTATCCAACGACCGGGTGCTCTGCAACTCCGCCGGAGGTCCTCCGATACGCTCCAACAGCAACGCTCCCTCACCAGGACGTCGAATCAGGGAAGGAAAACGCCGGGGGATTGGTCCAATAGGATAGCCCACCCGCTTGCTTGAGACCACAGGAATCGACAGACACCGACATTGCCGCCCGTTGGGGAAATCCCTATAATTACCGGTTCTCATCCTAGCCCTGGTCCCCCAGAGTCGCATGGGGTCGCCAGGGGGTGCCTGCCCGCCGGGGGCATGGTGAGACCGATCAGAATACGGGCGACTGTAACTGAGGGAGCTGCATCGTGTTAGGAAATACTTTCGGACGGATGTTTCGCATCACCACGTGTGGGGAGTCCTACGGTGGCGGGATGGCCGTCATCGCCGACGGCGTGCCGCCAGGCATCAAGCTCAACGTCGAGCACGTCCAGGCGGAACTCGACAAGCGCAAGCCCGGCCAGAGCAAGCTCGACTCGCCGAGGCTCGAGACCGACAAGGTCGAGCTCTTCGCGGGCGTGGGCGTTCGCAACGGCATTACCACGGGCGCGCCCGTCGGCCTGATCGTCTACAACGTCGACCGACAGGAGAAGCACGTGGACCAGTATCAGGATGTGAAGGACCTGATCCGCCCCGGCCACGCCGAGTACGCGTTCTTCGTCAAGTACGGCGAATACGGAGATTGGTGCGGCGCCGGTCGGGCGAGTGGCCGAGAAACGGTGGGCCGGGTCGCCGGCGGCGCGGTCGCCAAGCAGATTCTCGCACGCGAGGGGATCGAGGTACTGGGCCACATTATCGAGTCCAACGGAATCAAGGTGAAGCGCGAGCTGCCGTTCGAGGAGGTCGCCGAGAACTACCGCAAGAACCACCTGAACTGCTGCGACCTCGAGGTCGTCGAGGAGATGACCAAGGACATCTTGGAGACCCGCAGGAAGGGCGACACCGTCGGCGGGACGATCGAGATCATTGTGCGCGGCGTCCCCGGCGGACTCGGCGAGCCCGTGTTCGACAAGCTTCGCGCGCTGATCGCCCACGGCATCATGAGCATCGGTGCGACGACGGCCATCGAGTTCGGTTCCGGGTGGGAGGCCGCTCGCATGTACGGCAGCGAGTGGAACGATCCGCCCTATCTGGACGACGAGGGTCACGTTCGGTTCCGCTCGAACCACGGCGGCGGGATGTGCGGCGGCATCAGCAACGGCGAGGAGCTGCGCTTCCGCTTCTGCTGCAAGCCGACGCCGACGATCAGCCTCAAGCAAGACTCCATCAACATGGTGAAGATGGAGGAGACGGAGCTGTCGGCCGTGACGCGTCGTGACATCACGATCTGCCCGCGGATCTTCCCGGTGGGCGAGGCGATGACGGCGTGCGCGATCCTCGACTGCCTCTATTTCGCCAAGGGGTTCGACTACTTCGCGAACGTCGACCCGAAGTACAAGAAGTGCAGTGAGCCGGTCGCCAAGAGCGACCCGGAGGAGATCATCCAACGGGCGTTCCGTAAGCCGGAGGCCATCGTTGGCGCCGAGCTGACCGAGCAAGATCTGCGCGAGATGGGGAGCATCGACTAGCCCGTCGTTCGGCATCCGATTCGCGAGAGACGAGCATTCCCAAGGCCACGCATTGCCGTGGCCTTTTTTCTTTCCAGCAGGGGTTGCAGGTCGGCCTTTGGCGCTACTTCGACTCCAGCCAGTTCTCACCGCAGGCGATGTCGACCCGGAGCGGGACGTCGAGCTTCAACGCCGTCTCCATCTCGTGGCGGACCATGTCGATCTCGCCCTCGACCGCCGGCTCGGGGACCTCGAAGACCAGCTCGTCGTGGACCTGGATGAGCATGCGATTGGGTCGCGCCTCGTCGCGGATACGGCGGTGAATGCCGATCATCGCGCGCTTGATCAGGTCGGCGGCGCTGCCCTGCACGACGGTGTTGACGGCCAGGCGCTCGGCGGCGGCCCGCGCGGGCTTGCTGCGGGCGTCGATGTCGGGGATCGCGCGGCGGCGGCCGAGGATCGTCTCGACGTAGCCGTGCTTCTTGGCCTGGGCGATGCACCGATCGATGAACGCCCGCACACCGTGGTACCGCATGAAGTACATGTCGATGAAGCTGCGAGCCTCGCCCACGCTCATTCCCGTCTGGCGACTGAGGCCGAACGCGCCCTGGCCGTAGATGATGCCGAAGTTGACGGCCTTCGCGCGGCTGCGCTGCTCGCTGGTGACCTCCGACAGTTCGACGCCGGCGACCTGCGCGGCCACGAAGCGGTGGATGTCCTGGTCCTCGGCGAAGGCCTTGCGAAGGTTCTCGTCCTCGCTGAAGTGGGCGACCAACCGTAGCTCGACCTGGCTGTAGTCGGCCGTGATCAGCACGTGGCCCCTCTCGCCGGGGACGAACGCGCGTCGGATCTGACGACCGATGTCCGTCCGGATCGGGATGTTTTGGAGGTTCGGATCGCTGCTGGAGAGCCGGCCCGTGATGGCGGCGGTCTGGTGGAAGCTCGTGTGGATGCGGCCCGTCTTCGGGCTGACGAGATCGGGCAGCGCGTCGACATACGTACCCTTGAGCTTGCTCAGCTCGCGATACTGGAGTACGAGGCGCGCGATCTCCGCGTCGTGCTGCATGATGAGTTCGGTGAGCGTGGCGGCGTCGGTGCTGCGCGACGTCTTCGTCTTGCGGACGACGGGCAGGCCCATCTCGTCGAAGAGCACCTCGGCGAGCTGCTTCGTCGAGTCGATATTGAACGGATGCCCGGCCAGCTCGTGAATCCGCCCGGTCAGCTCGCGCAGCTTTTCGTCCATCATCCGGCTCATGCCGGCCAGGAGGTCCTTGTCGAGCGCGACGCCCGTGTACTCCATCTCGGCCAACACCTCGACGAGGGGCATCTCGAGGTCGGTGAACAGCCGCTGCAGCGCCTCCGGCGCGGCGGACAACTCCTTGCGGAAGCGCTGGTAGAGCCGCCATGTGAAGTCGGCATCCTCGCACGCGTAGTGCGTGATGTGCGGGATCGGCACCTGGTCCATCCCGATTTGGCCCTTGCCCTTCCCGATCAGGTCCGTCGTCGGGATCTTCGTATGGCCGAACAGCTCGGCCGCCAGCGCGTCGAGCGAGTGGCTGCGGCGCGACGAGTCGAGCACGAAGCTCGCGATGAGCGTATCGAAGTCGGCGCCGCGCAGCTCGATGCCCGCGGTGCGGAGGACGGACGCGTCGTACTTGAGGTTGTGGGCGCACTTGGCGATCTTCTTCGAGGCGAGGACCGGCCCGAGAATGCGGCCCACACCCTCCAGGGGGACGGTGGCGCCGTCCGTTCCCTGAATCGGCACGTACCGGGCCTTGCCCGCCTCCCACGAGAACGAGATGCCCACCAGTTCCGCCTCAACGGGCTGCAGACTCGTCGTCTCGGTGTCGAAGGCGAAACGCTTCGCCTTGCGCAGCTCCTTGGCAAGCGCCTTGAGCTTGGCGACGGAATCGACCGCCGCGTAGTCCCCCGCCGGGGGTGCGGCCACGGCGACGTCTCGTTCGAAGAGCCCTGCGGTATGGTTGCCGCCGGCGTCGGTCTTGTCCCCTTGCCCGGAATCCGCGTCCACGGCGACGTCCGCGAGCTGATCGATCAACCGACCGAACCCCAGCTCCTCGAAGAGGGGCTTCAGCGTTTCCCGTCGGAATCCCTCGAAACGACACGTGTCGAGATCGAACTCGACCGGTGCATCGTCTCGGAGCGTCACGAGCCGGCGCGTCATGGACAGCTGATCGGCAAAGGCCAGGATATTCTCCTTCTGCTTGCCCTTCAGCTCGTCGACGTGCTCGAGCACCCTCTCGGCCGAACCGAACTTCTCGATCAGCTTGACGGCCGTCTTCGGGCCGACACCCTTCACACCGGGGATGTTGTCCGTCGAGTCGCCCGTCAGTGTCTGGATCTCGACCGCCTGCTCCGGTCGATAGCCCTTCTTGGACTCGAGCGTGTCCGGGTCGATCACCTCGTTCTTGCCCGGGTCGAAGAGCACGACGCGCTCGCCGAGGAGCTGTTCGAGGTCCTTGTCGCGGCTGACCAGAAAGACCTGAAGATCCGAACGCGCCTGCGTGGCCTTTTTGGCGACCGTGGCGAGCACGTCGTCGGCCTCGAACCCGGGCTCGGTCAGGATCGGAATCCCGCATGCCTCGACGATTTGCAGGATCCGATCGCGCTGCGGTGCGAAGTCGTCGGGCGGCGGCTCGCGGTTGGCCTTGTACGTCTCGAAGACCTCGTCGCGGAAGGTCGGCCCCGGCGCATCCATCACCATCGCCAGGTAGGTGGGGTTGCGCTCCTTGACGAGGTTGAACAGCATCTGGCAAAAGACGTAGGTCGCCCGTGTCGGCTCGCCGGACGGAGCGTTGAGATCGCGGAACGGAGCGTAGTAGCAGCGATAGATCTGTGCGTGCCCGTCAATCAGATAGAGTGTTTCGGCCATCGCGGGATCCTGCCAGGAAGGAACGGGGATCGTGCGCGTGCGAGCCTAGTTCGAGCCCTCGCACCGGTCAAGTCGGGGCTCGAGGCAGCGCGAGCCCCGGTTCCGGGCGAACGTCGTCGGGCCCGTCGATGTTTTCGCCTTGTCCGACCGCGCGCACCGCGTATATGATGCAGCAGGCGGCCACAACGTAAACCGGTCGGATGGTTTGTCCTTCGTCCCACTCACGTCACCGGTTGCCGGCCGCTGCGATCGTCTTTCGTCACGTCCGACGCATAGGGAGCCATCGGATGCGCGCTCGTTCCGGAAGACCGGGACCCTTCCGCAAGTCCCCCCCGGGCTTCACGTTGATCGAACTGCTGGTCGTCGTTGCGATCATTGCGCTGCTGATCTCCATCTTGCTCCCTTCGCTGAGCAAGGCCCGCGCCCAGGCGCGAATGACCCTCTGCGCGACCCGGATCAGCCAGCTCGGCCGGGCCATGCTCCTGTACACCGAGGCGTACCGCGAATACCCGCCCTTCCTGGGCTGCACGCCGGGACGAGGGTTTCCCGATCCCAGCGAGAACATCGGGGGCATCGCCGACCCGAACGAGGACTGGATCGTCCGCCTGCCGGCGGGGTGGAGCAAGACCGAGTGCCTCAACGGCTTCTTCCGCTGCGAAGAGCGCGACTGGCCGAGCGAAATCCGCGTGCCCCACGGCGGAACGCTGTACGAGTATGCGCGGTTCGAGACGCTGTACCGCTGCCCGGACTTCGAGCGCGTGCGCCATCCGGAGAAGACCCAGAGCGTCGTCAACTACACCCGCCCGGAGTGGGGAAGGCGGTTTCGCTGTCCCGGTCCACCGGGGGAGCCCGCCTGGCCGGGCTTCAGCGCGGAAGGGGGATACGTCGACGAGAGCCTGGGCTTTGCCGTCGGGGACTTCAAGGGCCGCATTCTCCGCGTGAGCGAGGTGTTTTCGCCGGGGAGTCTGCCCATCTTGTTGGACGAGCAATGGGACCGGCACGTGGCCAGGCCGCCGGCCATGTTCGGCGACGACACGCCGTACCATTGGCTGGATACCGACCCCCTGATGAGCATGGAGGATGAGGTCGGACGGTACCACGGCTCGCCCGTCGTCGAGTCGCGGTACTACGATCCCGAAGCGCCCATCAAGCGGGGAAGCGTGTGCTACTACGACGGCCACGCCGACTTTCGCCGCGACCCCGCTCCGTCGGAGTTGCCGGACACGCGCGACGTCTACGCCAATCCGGTGGCCAACGCCAGAAAGCTCTACGGATCCTTCAAGTTCCTCTTCGAGGCCATCTTCGCCCAACGTGGGCTGACTCCCCCGGTGGCGATTCCCACGCCGCCTTGGCTATAGAACCGCGAAATGCCCCGGGAAGACCTCGCAGTCCGTGCGCGTCCCCATCGCCGTCTTGCATTGCGG
>CAZKCX010000136.1:0-12135 GCA_964550865.1 uncultured Planctomycetales bacterium | reverse complement strand
TTTTTTTCATCAAAAATTAACTAAATGTTTTTTCCAAACTATCAAGATGATATAGCAGAACCTGGTCAAGCGGATCGCCGAGTTCCCGATGGCCACCGAATTCGGGAAGTTCCACACCGTTGCGTACGAGTCGATCGTCGACAAGGACGCGCAGCTTGCCCTCTGCTATGGCGGCGTGGGCGAGCCGGACGAGGCGGGGGGATCGAAGGTCATTGAAGAGCCCGTGCTCGTCCGCGTGCATTCGGAGTGCCTCTTCGGGGACGTCTTCGGCTCGTTGCGGTGCGACTGTGGAGACCAGCTCCACCAGGCGATGAGGCAGATCGCGGAGGAGGGGCGTGGCGTGCTCGTCTATCTTCGCCAGGAAGGGCGGGGCATCGGCCTGGCGGCCAAGTGCAAGGCGTACGCGCTGCAAGATCAGGGTCTGGACACGATCGAGGCCAACGAGGCCCTGGGCTATCCCGCCGATCGCCGGGATTACGGCGTCGGCGCGCAGATCCTTCGCGACGTGGGGCTGCGGCGACTTCGGATCTTGACGAACAACCCCAAGAAGATCAGCCGTCTGGAGGTCTACGGCCTCTCGGTGGACGAGCAGGTTCCGATCATCATCCCCCCCAACGAGGTGAACCGCCGCTACCTCCAGACGAAGCGTGACCGCATGGGGCACCTGATGGAAGGGCTCTAGACGCCCGACATTTCTCATAGCCCAAGGCGTGGTGCCGCATCATGTATCTGGTTTGCGGGCCCCGGTCCCGCAATTGGAGTTGTCTTGCGTCGGCTGCGGGCTTGTCCGTTCTGTTGCGCTACGCGTCGAGATCGGGCAGGAGATTCTTGGCGATGCCGGCGATGAGTTCCCTCTGTTCGTCGGAGTTGTCGAAGACGCCTTGGCCTTCCAGGTCGGCCATGGCCATGCTGTCGCTGTAGGGAATCGCCCCAACCAAGGGTACCTCTCCGAGCTGATCCCGGATCTTCTCGACGACGGCCTCATTGCGGACCTTGTTCACCACGGCCGAGACGTTCTCGATCCCGATCTGGGCGGCGAGCTTCTTGACGACCAGCGCCGTTTGCACGCTTCGCATACCGGGCTCGACGACGACGACCATGGCGGTGACGGCCTTGGCGGTGGCTCGACCGAGGTGCTCGACGCCCGCCTCCATGTCCAGGATGACGACCTGATCCCTGTGGAGCAGCAAATGCGTCGCGAGCGATCGGAGCATGGCGCTTTCCGGGCAGATGCAGCCCGCCCCTCCGCTCGGCACGCCGCCCATGACCATGAGCCGGAGGTTGCCGTCGACGATACTGTACTTCTCCGGCAGATCGCTGACGTCGGGGTTGATCTTGAAGTATTCGCCGTACCCGCCCTTGCTGCCGGTGCGCTCCTGGATGAGGTCCTTCATCTCGGCGATGGGCGTGATGGGCCTGTCGCCGAGGCCCAGGGCGGAGGCCAGGTTGGCATCGGGATCGGCGTCGACGGCGATCACCTCCTTGCCTTGGGTCACGAGGTATCGTGAGAGAAGTGCCGCCAGTGTGGTCTTGCCCACGCCGCCCTTGCCCGAGATCGCCAGCTTCATGTTGTGTTCTCCTACGAACGCTCGCCCCAGTGGTCTGTACACGTTTTACGGTACGCGGTCTGCGGAGGCAATGCGGCGAACTCGCACACAGGCGCGTGCGTAGGAAGTAGACGTTCCCTTCGCGCGGGCGAGCGAGCCGAGAACGGGTCGGCGGCAGGATCGCTCTTCCTGTCCCAAGCGAGTGCCCATCCGGCGCACGTGGTAACACGTGTACTAAAATCGTGGCACCACCTTGATAGGCCCGGTCGGTGTGCTAAACGTAATGAGGTAGATCGATCCTTCGCATCCCTAGCTGCCGGTGCTCGAGAGGCTGGAATGGTGCTTCGGCATCGGTAGGGTCGACCAAAACACTTCCTTGACCGTGCTGCCGGGAACGGAGTGAGGATGTTGACGCGTTCCGCGAACGACATAGCTCCAGGCGCAACATGTTGGTATAATGACTGTCAGTACACTCCGCGAGCCGTAACCAATCATCGAGCGAGCCAAAAGGCGAACAAGAAGGGGTACCCTCATGGCTAAATCGAAAGCCAAGGATCGGAGTTTGGACCCGGCCTGCCAGGAGGTTCTCAAGGCGCTGGAGAAGAAGGGCGGCGCTATGAGCCTGAGCTGGGATCGGTACGACGCACAGCAGCCGCAGTGCGGGTTCGGGCAGCTCGGCGTCTGCTGTCGGCATTGCGCGATGGGGCCTTGCAGGATCGACCCCTTCGGCAACGGGGCGAAGTGCGGCGTCTGTGGTGCCACGGCCGATGTCATCGCGGCCCGCGGACTGGTGCGGATGATCGCCGGCGGCGCCGCGGCCCACTCGGACCACGGGCGCGACGTAGCCCATACGCTGCTCGAGGCGGCAACGGCGAGCGACAGCGACTACAAGGTTCAGGATGTGGAGAAGGTGACGAAGCTGGCGGAGGAGTTCGGCATTGCGACCGACGGCGCGTCGCCGAAGGAGCTCGCCAAGCAGGTTGCCGAGCGCTGCTTCGCCGAGTACGGCCAACAATCGGGCGAGCTGCTGTTCGCGCAGCGCGCCCCGGAAGATCAGAAGAAGCGATGGCGCAGCAACAACGCCATGCCGCGTGGGATCGACCGCGAGATCGTCGAGATCATGCACCGCACGCACATCGGCGTCGACAACCATTTCATGAACATCATCGGGCAGGGCATCCGAGCCGCGCTGGCGGACGGCTGGGGCGGCTCGATGTGCGCGACGGAGTTGAGCGACGTCCTCTTCGGTCGTCCCAAGCCGATTCGCGCGAAGGTGAACCTGGGCTCGATCGATCCGGACAGCGTGAACCTGATCGTCCACGGCCACGAGCCGACGCTCTCGGAGATGTTGGTCGCGGCCAGCCAGGACCCGGAAGTCAAGGAAGCGGCCAAGAAGCAGGGCGCGAAGGACGTGGTCTTGGCGGGCATCTGCTGCACCGCGAACGAGGTGCTGATGCGACACGGCATGCCGATCGCGGGCAACTTCCTCCAGCAGGAGTTGGCCCTGGCGACCGGCGCGGTCGACGCGATCGTGGTGGACGTCCAGTGCATCATGCCGTCGCTACCGGAGGTGGCCAAGCACTACCACACGAAGGTGATTTCCACGAGCCCCAAGGCGAAGTTCGAAGGCGCGGAGCACATCGAGTTCCAGGAGAGCCGCGCCATGGAGATCGCCAAGGACATCCTCAAGACGGCGATCGAGAACTACGGCAACCGCAATAGGGAAATCGTCGAGATCCCCGACATCCGGCAGGATCTGGTGGCCGGCTTCAGTACGGAGAACGTCTTCGAATTCCTCGGCGGCCGGTATCGACCGAGCTACCGTCCGCTGAACGATGCGATCATGACGGGTCGTTTTCGCGGGGCGTGCGCGATCGTCGGGTGCAACAACCCGAGAGTGAAGCACGACGAAGGGCACGTCGCGTTGACCAAGGAGCTGCTCGCCAACGACGTAATCGTGGTGACGACGGGCTGCACGGCCATTGCCGACGCGAAGTCCGGCCTGCTCGATCCGGGCGAGGCGCTCCAGTATTGCGGACACGGCATCCGCGAGGTCTGTCGGGCCGTCGGGATTCCGCCGGTCTTGCACCAAGGATCGTGTGTGGACATCAGCCGGATTCTCGTCGTTTTGGCGAACATGGTGAAGGAAGGCGGTCTCGGCGAGAGCATCGCCGACCTGCCCGCCGCCGGCGCCGCGCCCGAATGGATGAGCGAGAAGGCCGTCTCGATCGGGTTCTACGTGGCCGCTTCCGGTGTCTACACCGTGCTGGGAGTGCCGTTCCCGGTGCAGGGGGCCAAGAACCTGACCGAGTACCTGACCAACGGTATGGAGAACGACTTCGGCGGGAAGTTCGCCTTCGAGCCGGATCCGGTGAAGGCCTCGCGGATGATCCTCGACCACATCGACGCGAAGCGCAAGGCCCTCGGCCTTCCCGCGCCGATGTATCCCGTGCCGTACCTCGGTCAGTGGGACGAGCCCCAGAAGTCCGAGGAGCAGGTCAAAGAGCAGCTCGAGGCCCAGGCTCAGGCGGATCCGATGTTCGCGAGCTAGTGGCGCGGTCGTCGCTCGGAGGCAGGGGCGTGGGCTCGCTTCTGTGAATGTCTTGCCTCTTCCGACCGATCGGACGATCGATGGAGACCCGTGCGGAAGTGTGGGGCAAGGGTGCGAGCCCAAGTTCGAACGGAGTGCACGATATGCCGTTTATCATACAAGTGGACGCAGGCCGTTGTACCGGCTGCAAGACGTGCGAGATCGCTTGCGCGTTGGCGCACAGCAAGACGAAGGAGCTGGTGGCGGCCGCGCTGAATGAGCCGCAGATCGAACCGCGGATCGACGTGCGGAAGATGGGCGACAAGGCCGTTCCCGTCCAGTGCCGTCACTGTGAGGACGCGCCCTGCGTGGAAGCGTGCCCGAACAGCGCGCTGCGTCGGGACGCCTCGGCGCAGGCGGTGATCTACGATCCCGACAAGTGCGAGGGCACGCTGGCCTGCATCTCGGCGTGTCCGTACGGCGTGCTCGAGGAGAGCCCCGAAGGCAAGGTCTTGACCAAGTGCGATTTGTGCGCCGAGCAGGTGGAGGCCGGCGGGTCGCCCGCGTGCGTGGCCTCGTGTCCGACCGGTGCGCTCCAGCTCATCGAGGTCGACGAATCGGTCACCCACCGCATCAAGTGGCTGGTCGAGTTCACGATCGACAAGGACGCCTGCAAGATGTGCGGCCTGTGCAAGAAGGCTTGCCCCGTCGAGGCGATCGAGGGCAAGAGCGGCAAAAAGGAGAAGACCCCGCACGTGATCGACGAGAGCAAGTGCGTGCGTTGCGGTCGTTGCTTCCAGGCGTGTCCGTTCGACGCGGTCCGCATGCTCTGGGACAGCGAGGCGGCCTGAGGGTCGGCCTGACAGAATCGATAACAGGCGGGCGAGCCCCGCATCAGCACAACGGTAACCGGGAGGTCCATATGTCCCACCAGGTATTCAGCAAGGTCATCCGCGGCACGCACGAGTTTGTCAACTGGGCCGAGCGCGATTTGGAGGCCGCCTTGAAGGAGCACGGCGAGGATTTGCCGGTTCAGTTCCCCGAGACGGGCTACCACCTGCCGATGGCGTACGCGCTGCTCGGTGCGGAAGTGACCAAGATCGGCCAGATGAAGCCGATCCTGGAGCACTGCAAGGAGATCTGCCCCGAGCTGCCGACCGAGAAGCTCTGGCTGCCCTACTTGGGCGACGGGCTCGACGCCGGGGCGGCCACGATGCTGGCCCAGGAGATCATCGTGGCCTTACGCTATGCCAAGGCCAAGGCGGCCGGGAGCAACGACGGGGTCGTGCCGCGGGGCTGGCAGGGCTTCCTGACGGATACCTGGATGCGTGAGCTGGGGATTCAGCTCGTCGACGGGCGCATGCCCGGTTTTGCCGCCATCCTCGGACCGGCTCCCACCACGGAACAGGCCGAACACATCGTCCGCGATCTGCAGAAACGCGCCATCCTGACCTTCCTCTGCGCGAACCGCGACGGCAAGACGATGCGTGATCAACTCGTCCAAGCAGAGGTCATGAAGGACGATGCCCCGCTCGATGAGTGGTGGAACAACTACATCGTCCCCGTGGGTCCGGAGACGGTGGACGGCATCTACGTGCTCAACTGGGCGATCCGCAGCGCGCTGACCTTCGGCGGACACAGGAAGGGTGAGTTCCGCAAGTGCCTGGACTACACCAAGGCGAGGATTCACGCCTTCGGCATTACGTTCGGGCCGATCCCCGACGACTGGTACGCCCTGGGCGCCGGGGCCATCCTGATGGGCTTCCCGGTGATCAGCGATGACGCCTCGACGCCGGAGGTCCGTCCCACGGGCGTCACGGTCAATGAGGCGTTGGTTCGCGAGTTGGATTATGAGCAGATCGTGCCCACGTGCATCGTGACGCGGGGCGTGAAGGTCAAGGTCGAAGAGGTCGACGTCCCGGTCAGCTACGCCCCGGCCTTCGAGGGCGAGCGGGTTCGCAAGGGCGACATGTACGTCGAGTTCGGCGGCAAGAAGACCGACTCTTGCGAGTTCCTGACGATGGCCAAGATGGACGACATCAACGACGGCGAGATCGAATTGGTGGGGCCCGACTTCGATTCCGTCGAGGCGGGGCAGGCGATGCCGATCGCGATCCGCGCTTGGGTCGCCGGCCGGAAGATGCAGGAGGACTACGAGGGGATCTTCGAGCGGCAGTTCCACCGCTGGCTGAACCACGCGACGGGCTTCATGCACACCGGGCAGCGGGATCAGCTCTGGTGCCGGCTGAGCAAGAAGTCCTTCGAGGCCGGCTTCCGCGCCAAGCATCTCGGCACGATCTTGCATGCGAAGATCCACGATGAGTACGGCGGGATCGCCGACAAGGTGAAGGTCACGGTCTATACGGATCAGGCCGAGGTGGAACGGGTGACCGCGGAGGCCCGCGAGGCCTACGAGGTTCGGGATGACCGCATTGCGGGCATGAAGGACGAGACGACGGACACGTACTACACGTGCACCATCTGCCAGAGCTACGCGCCCACCCACGTGTGCATCATCACGCCGGAGCGGCTCGGTTTGTGCGGGGCCTACAACTGGTTGGACGGCAAGGCCGCCTACGAGATCAACCCGACGGGTCCGAACCAACCCATTCAGAAGGGCAAGGTGCTCGACGAGCGTTTGGGCCAGTGGGAGAACGTCAACGAGTACGTCAAACGCTACTCTCAAGGCGCGGTGGAGAAGTTCAGCGCGTACTCGATGATGATCGACCCCATGACGTCGTGTGGATGCTTCGAGTGTATCCTGGCCGTCGTTCCGGAGGCGAACGGGATCCTGGCCGTGAACCGGGAGTATCCCGGGGATACGCCGATCGGCATGCCGTTCAGCACGTTGGCCGGATCGGTGGGCGGCGGCTCGCAGACGCCGGGCTTCCTCGGTGTTGGCAGGCTGTGGCTAAGCAGCTCGAAGTTCATCACGGCCGATGGCGGCATGGCGCGGATCGTGTGGATGCCGAAAGAGCTCAAGGAGAGCTGCCGGCCGCGCATGGAGGCGAGAGCGAAGGAGATCGGCTTGCCCGACGACTTCGTCGATCGCATCTGCGATGAGACGTTCGCGACCGATAGCGAGGGCTTGCTGGCATACCTCACCGAGAAGGAGCACCCGGCGCTGACGATGGAGTCGATGATCTAGACACCAATGCCTCGGTATGCAGAGGGGTTTTTTCCACTCGCATCCCGCGGGTTGCGCATCACCGATTCGAGACCGCGCGCGTTGCAAAGCGTCGCGCTTTGTCGCAAGATGGACGCCCGTCGCCTCCGTTCGCGTCGGCGGACGAGGTCCGATTGCAGGGATAGCCTTCCCCATTGGTTGTGACATCAAATCAGGAGTGTTCGCATGGCATTGACCGGACTCGATATCTTCAAGCAACTCCCGAAGACCAACTGCAAGGACTGCGGCATGCCGACGTGTCTGGCCTTCGCGATGAAGGTCGCCCAGGGCCAGGCCGGCCTGGATGCATGCCCCCACGTCGGCGACGACGCGCGGGCCAATCTCGAGGCCGCCAGCGCGCCGCCGCAGAGGCTCGTGGAGGTCGGCGCGGGAGACAAGGCCTTCAGCGTGGGGCAGGAAACGTCGCTGTTTCGCCACGACGAGAAGTTCCACAACCCGACGGCCGTCGCGCTGCGAATCCTGGACAACGACGAAGACATCGACGGGAAATGCGCCGCGGCGAAGAAGCTCTCGTTCGTTCGGATGGGCATGACGCTCGAGCCCAATCTGATTGCCGTGCAGAACGCCAGCGGCGATGCGAGCACCTTTGCCGAAGCCGTCACCAAGATCGACGCCGCCCTGGGCTGGCCGATCCTGCTGGCCTCCAGCAAGGCGGACGCCCTCAAGGCCGCGGCCGAGAAGCTCAAGGACAAGAAGCCGGTGATCTGCCCCGCCGAGGGCGATGCGGCGGAGTTCGTGGACATCGCCAAGGAGTGCGGCGGGAGTCTCGTCGTTCAGGAGGCGGACCTCGAGAAGCTTGCCGAAAAGACCGCCAAGATCAAGGAGGCGGGCCTCGAGGACATGCTCATCAGCCCGGGACACGTGGAGCTCCGCGAGGCGCTCGAGTTCCTGACCAAGACGCGTCGGGCCGCCATCAAGAAGAACTGCCGGGAGCTCGGTTACCCCGTGATGACCTGTGCGCTCAACGAGGACGCGAGCCTGGCCGTCGTCGACGCGTGCACGTATGTCCTGAAATACGCGGCGGTCGTGGTGACCGAGGCGTTTGCGCCGTGGCAGATGCTCCCGATTCTGACGACGCGACAGAACATCTACACCGACCCGCAGAAGCCCGTCCAGGTCGAGCCGAAGCTGTACGAGGTCGGCGACCCGGACGACTCGGCGCCGGTGCTGGTCACCACGAACTTCTCGCTGAGCTACTACTCGGTGGAGGGCGAGGTCGAGTCGTCGCGCGTCCCGGCGCGGATCATCGCCGTCGATACCGAGGGCACGAGCGTCTTGACCGCGTGGGCGGCGGACAAGTTCAACGCCGAGACCATCACCGAAGCCATCAACAAGGCTGCCGTGGGTGAGAAGGTCAAGCACAAGAAGGTGGTGATCCCGGGCCACGTGGCGGTCTTGAGCGCGGGCATCGAGGACGAGAGCGGTTGGTCGGTCCTGATCGGTCCGAAGGAGGCCAGCGGCCTCGTGCCGTTCCTCAAGAATGACTGGAAGCCGTAGACGGGGCTTTGCGGAAACCGCTGACGCAGTGCAACATCGATCTCGACACAAGGAGCTGGTCGTTTGGCGGAAACGTACACCGTTACATTCACTCCGGACGGCAACAAGGTGCAGGTCGAGGCGGGCTCGACGATTCTCGAGGCTGCCAACAAGGCCGGCGTGTACGTCAATAGCTTGTGTGGGGGGGACGGGGTCTGTGGCAAGTGCCGCGTCATCGTCCAAGAGGGACAGGTCCGAGGCGCGGCCACCGACTTCCTCACCCGCGAGGAGATCCAGAAGGGCTACATCCTAGCCTGCCAGGGACACGTCGAGTCCGACCTCGTCGTGGAGGTGCCCGAGGAGTCGCGGCTGCACGAGCGGGTCGAGGTGGGCGATCGCGAGGAGGACCGCTTCAGCCAGACCTTCCTTCAGGAACGCTACGACGCGGAGTTGTGCCCGCTCGTTCGCAAGCACTACCTCGAGCTTGCCGAGCCCTCGCTGGAAAACAACATCGCAGACCTCGAGCGCCTCACGCATGCGTTGAGCAAGAAGGTCGAAACGCCCGAATTCCAGATGGGACTGAAGGTGACGCAACGGCTCGCGACCGTGCTGCGGGAAGGGCAGTGGAAGGTGACCGCTACGACGGCCACCCGCGGCAGCCTCACCGAGATCCTCGACGTCGATCCCGGCGACACGACGCGCCGGAGCATGGGCGTCGCGGTCGACATCGGCACAACGACGGTCGCGGCGCATCTGATCGATCTGACCAACGCTCGAACGCTGGCTGCGGCGAGCAAGTACAACTCCCAGATCGGCTACGGAAGCGACGTGATCCGGCGGATCATGTACGCGTCCAACAACGAGTCGGGCCTGAAGGACCTGCAAGAGGCCATCGTCGGCGACCTGAACGATCTGATCGGACAGCTGCTCGGCAAGCACCGTCTGGGATTCGGCGACATCACGCTTGTGGCCGCCGCGGGCAACACGACGATGATGCACCTGCTGGCGGGCATCTCGCCGGACTGGATTCGCCGCGAGCCCTACGTCGGCGTGGCGTATCAGCCCCCGCCGTTCCGGGCGGCCGAGATCGGTATCCAGATCAACCCGCGCGGCTTGCTCTACTGCCTGCCGTCGGTGGCGGCGTTTGTCGGCGCGGACATTTCGGCGGGCGTGCTGGCCACGGGCATGCACAAGTCCGACGAGATGATGATGCTGCTCGACATCGGCACGAACGGCGAGGTGGCGATCGGGAATCGGGAGTTCATCGTGTGCGCGAGCACGTCGGCCGGGCCGGCCTTCGAGGGGGCCGAGAGCGAGGCCGGCATGCGTGCGACGCGCGGCGCGATCGATCACGTCAAGCTCTTCGACCGAAAACGCAAGGCTTCCTACTCCACCATCGGCGGGGAGGCCCCACGCGGAATTTGCGGTACGGGATACATCGATCTGCTCTCGGAGATGATGGGCGTCGGGCTGATCAACAAATCGGGCAGGCTGCAATTTGACGGGTGCGAGCGCGTCCGCAAGAGCGATCGCGGCGTGGCGGAATACGTGATCGTGGACGCCCGGGAGAGCAGCATCGACCGCGACGTCGTCGTGACGCAGGAAGACATCGAGAATCTAGTTCGCGCCAAGGGCGCGATCTACGCCGGTGCCCGCGTCGTGCTCAACAGCCTGGGCATGACGTTCGGCGACCTCGCAAAAGTCATGGTCGCCGGCGCGTTCGGGAACTACCTGAACCTCGACAGCGCGATCACGATCGGCCTGCTGCCGGACGTGCCGACCGAGAAGCTGCACTTCGTGGGCAACACGTCGATCACGGGCGCGAAACTCTCGGCCCTGTCGCGGGAGAAGTACGCGGAGGTCCGACAGATCGCCGGCGGCATGACGTACTTCGAGTTGAGCACCGACCGGACGTTTATGGATCAGTTCAGCTCGGCCTGTTTCCTGCCGCACACGGACATCGAGGAGTTCCCCACGGTCAAGAACCGCATCGAGCAGGCGAGCTCGAAAGGATAGTCGTATGGGCGCCGTCATCGCCATAAGCGGAAAGGGGGGTACGGGCAAGAGTACCCTCAGCGCGGCGTTGATCCATGGTCTCGTCGCCTCCGGCGACGGACCGGTCCTCGCGATCGACGCCGACCACAACGCCTCGCTCGGCATGATGCTCGGGCTTGAGGTGGAGGGGACGATCAGCGAGATTCGCGATCAAACGAAGGAGGCGGCCAACACGATCAGCGAGATCCCCAAGGAGCGCCTGCTGGATCAGTGGCTCAACGAGATCGTGAGCGAGGCGGACGGATACGACCTGATCGCCATGGGACGTCCCGAAGGCCCGGGCTGCTACTGTTACGTCAACAACCTGCTGCGAAGGTACCTGAGCCTGCTCAAGAAGAGCTACCCTTTCGTGGTGATCGATAATGCCGCGGGCATGGAGCACCTCTCGCGGCTGACGTCCGATAGCGTCCAAGTGCTCGTGCTCGTGAGCGAGCCGACGTTCGTCGGGCTCACGACGGTCCAGCGGATCAACGAGCTCGCCGACAGCCTGCCGATCACGATCGGCAAGAAGGTGCTCGTGATCAACAAGGTCGGACCGAAGGGCTTGACCGCCAAGGCGACGGAGAAGGCGGAGTCCCTCGGCATCGAGACCCGGATCGAAGTGCCCTTCAACGACACGTTGGCGGATCTGTCGGATACGGAGGAGGGCATCACGTCGGACGTCGCCGACGAGGTGTCCGCGGCGGTGAAGGGACTCGTGGACGCATGCCGTGAGGCCGTCGGGAGCGGCGTGAACTAGAACACAAGGAATGGGCGGGGCACGACGCTCGAGGTCGCGCCCGGCGGATCGGCACGAACGGTCTGGAACAGATCTAGTCATTAGAGAACGGAAGGATGAGCCATGGCGGTACCCGATGTGGTGGAGACCTACCCGGCTGCGATCAACCAGGTGACGATCGGTGCGACGAAGGAAGAGGGCGGCACACGTGGCAAGACCGTCACGGTCGGCGGCACAAAGGGGCTGCCCTGGCTGAAGTTCGAGGGCGAGTCCGGCGCGAGCAAGGTGATCGCCGTCGAGGTCTGGGACAGCGGGGCGGATACGTGGCCCCAACAGCTCAAGGACGCGTACGGCGATTCCATGAACGACCTGGCGGCCTGGTGCAAGAAGGCCGTCGAGTTCGGCGCGGAGATGATCTGCCTGAAGCTCGCCGGGACGCACCCGGATACGGACAACCGCTCGCCCGATCAGGCGGCCGAGTCGGTCAAGACCTGCCTGGAGGCCGTCGACGTGCCGCTGATCGTCTGGGGTTGCGGCGTGTACGACAAGGACAATAACGTCATGCCGAAGTGCACCGAGGCGGCCAAGGGCGAGAACTGCCTCTTCGGCACGATCGTCGAGA
>CAZKCX010000135.1:0-12147 GCA_964550865.1 uncultured Planctomycetales bacterium | reverse complement strand
ATCCCGAAGGATATGCCCGTGCTGCCCACGATGCTTGCCCCACCCGGCACCGTGCCGGGACTCGGATCCAAGATCCCCGAGGGCATGCGGGCCGTGGCCGTCAAGGTCGATGAATGGTCGGCCGTCGGCGGCTGGTTGAAGCCCGGCGTGCGGGTAGACGTCGCCGCCGCCTTCGCGGTGAAGGACGGCCGACAGACCAAGTCCGTCAGCAAGATCATCCTCCAGAACATCGAGGTAGCCGCGGTCGGCGGGACGCTCGGGACGAACCCCCAAGACACCGGGGCGACGGTCAGCCGGTCGGTCACGCTGATCGTCAAGCCGGCCGACGTGCCCAAGCTTCACCTCGCCGCGAGCAAGGGGAAGATCCAGCTCGCCATGCGCAACTCCTTGGATGACCAGAAGGAGCGCGTGGCCGCAAAGGCGGAGGACGAGGTCTTCCAGGATGAGCAGCAGAATCAGCAGAAGATGGCCTCGGCGTTCGGCGGGCTGCTTCACAGCCTCTTCGGTGAACCGAAGCCCGAGCCCGTGGTCCAGCGGGGTCCACAGCGCTGCGTCGTCGATCTGATCAACGGCGCGCAGCGACAACGGCTGGTGTTTGTCGACAAGGACTCGATGGAGCTCGTCGGCGCGGAAGGCACGGCACAAGCCTTGAGCCGGGCCGAGCCGAGCGCATACGGTCGACGAAACGCGCGCTCCGGAGGAGCGCGGGTAGAGAGATATTCCTTCGGTGGCGGCAGCGCAGGGGAGTAATCGCAGTCGTCGGACACGATGGTGATTGACCCATTGGCAGGGAGGTCAGGAATGGCATTGAGCACGGATGTTCTGCGCCGGGGTAGCCGCGACGCCCGAGGCGTCGGCCGAGTGGCTGGGTGGCTCCCGGTCGTCTTGGTCGTCGCAGGGATGTCGCCGCAGACCCCCACCCACGTCGTCCAGGGGGCGGAAGCCGCACAGCCCCAGGAAATCGCTCAGCGGGTCGTGCTCTTCAAGGGATCGGTTCTCAAGGAACCGATTCGACGACTCTCGCTGCTCGTCAATGAGACCATGCTGATCCGGACCGACGTCGCCTGCCAGCGGGTTGACGCCAAGCCCGACAAGATCATCCGGTACAAGCTGGTGAACCCGTACGAGATCTTCGTCGCCGGGGCCGCCGCGGGCAACGCCGAGCTGCGCCTCCACACGGAAGACGGCAAGACGCCGGTCTTCAAGATCACCGTCAAACCCGCTCCCGCCAAGACCGCCAAGGAAGACCAACCCTTCAAGGTCGGCGTCCGGGTCGCGCCCGTCCAGCGCTTCACGCTGAAGATCAACAAGAGCATGCTCGTTCAGACGAACTTTCCCTGCCGCCGCGTGCAGGCCCTCTCGCCCGCGCCGGCGGGAGCCAAAGACCAGAAGCAGACCGTCACCGAGACCGAGCGCGTCAGCGCGGAGAAGACGCGAAGCGTGCGGCGTGAGGAACCCGTTTCCACGGAGGAGGAATTCCGGGAGATCATCCAGGCGGAGATCGTCACGCCGACAGAGGTCCTCATCGTCGGGCGATGGTTCGGCACGGCCCAACTCCTGCTGTTCACCGAGGACAACGAGGTACAGATTCTCGAGATCGCGGTGGAGGCGGACGTGGAGCAGTTGAACGAGGTGATCTCGACGGAGCTCCCCAAGGCCGACGTTCGCGCCAAGAGTGTGCGACAGGCTATCGTCCTTGAAGGACGCGTGCCCGACGAGGCTACGAAGAACCGCGTCATGGAGATCGCCACCATCTTCGCCAAGGAAGAGGGCCTCGTGAAGGATCACATCACCCTCGACACCGTCACCACCCAACCACTGGATGCCGCCGCGCTGGAAGCCAAGATGCAGCTGAACATGATCAACAGCGCGATCCAGCGGCTCGTCGTGGACAACAAGGCCGACGTCAACGTCAAGAAGATCATGGACACCTTCGTGATCGAAGGCCGCGTGCCCGACGTCGAGACGGCCGAACGCATCCAGGAGATCATCGAGATCTTCGGCAAGGGCGGCGGCATGGATCAGGCCTCCAAGGTCGTGAACCATCTGCAGGTCGCCGGGGTTCAGCAAGTGCTCCTCCAGTGCACCGTGGCGGAGGTCTCCAAGTCGGCGATTCGTGAGCTGGGCATCAACGGCTGGCTGGCCGGCGACAATGTCCGAGACATGTTCGTCGTCAACCAGGTGGGCCAGATCAACCCGTCGAACATCGGGGCCGCGGCGGACGCCCTCGTCGCTCCGGCCGTCCGAGGCGGCGTCCCGCCCAAGGTGCCCTTCCTGACCGACCAGCAGGGCATCCCCCTCCTGCCGACGACGCCCCTGTCGGTGGGCTTTCCCCGGGTCCAAATGCAGCTCTTCATCCAAGCTCTTCGCGAAAACGGGCTGACGAGGATTCTGGCCGAGCCCAATCTCGTGGCGATCAACGGCCAAACGGCCACGTTCCACGTCGGAGGCGAGTTTGCGTATCCCATTCCGCAAGAGGGCGGCGTTCCGGCAGTGGAATTCAAGGAATTCGGGGTGCGGCTGCTGTTCACGCCCACGGTGCTGGCCAATCAACGCATCAGATTGCGAATAATGCCGGAGGTCAGTCAACCCGATGATAGTATCGGAACGACCATCCAGGGCACCCGTGTGCCCGGCAAGACCACCCGTCAGTTCGAGACGGTGGTGGAAATCGGCAACGGGCAGACGCTGGCCCTGGCGGGTCTGCTGAACGACCAGATCCGCGGCGTAGCCCAGAAGATCCCCGGCCTGGGCGACGTCCCGGTGCTGGGAGCCCTGTTCAGCTCGGTCCGCTATCAGCGGAACCAGACCGAGCTCCTGGTGCTCTGTACGCCGCAACTGGTCTCGCCCATGAACCCCGACCAGGTGCCGTCGGCGCCCGGGGAAGAGCTGACATCGCCCAACGACTGGCAGCTGTTCGCATTGGGCGAGCTGGAAGGCAAGAAGAACCCGGCGCCGACCGCGCCGGAGAAGGCCCTGAAGACGGCCGTCCCGGTCCGGAGCTACAAGACGACGGCGAACGGCTCGAGCGGCTTGGACAAGTTATCGCTCCATGGACCCTGGGGACCGGCCGAGGGGAACGAAAACTTTTAGAGCGGGTGTCGACGAGGTCGCGCCGCGACCGGGTCGACACCGGCCCGGGACCCGAGGAGTCGCGGAAGCGACCGAGCGATCCGTGGAAGCGAATGCAACGCCTTCGGGGGGCATGCTGCGTTTCACGCCAAGGACGGCATATCGATCCGGGCACATCCGATAGGAGCGACTGCCCGAACTGGACCCACTGATCCGAACGGATCGCTCCTCGTATGAGACGAGAGTCAGGGACGGCTCGACAAGCCCGCGCCGGGTCCCGCACCGTCACGATGCGTGACGACCGGGGAACCGATCCGTATTGGGAACGACGGATCGAGACAACGGGGGTAGTCCGGTCATGGCAGGTACGCGTCTGATTGTCTTCAATGCCGACGAAGACTACGCGGCCAGCCTGCGCACCGACCTGCTGGGGATCGAGGGCGTCAAGATTGTCGCGGAGGTGGACGAGGTGGGGCTGCTGCCGGCGGCCGTCAACCAGTTCGCGTGCGATGTGGTCGTCGTGCATCTGGACCCCCAGCCGGAGGTCATCCTCCACGTCGCCAGCCAGGTCGCCCAGGAGCGTCCCGATCTGCCGGTCTTCGGGATCAGCGGGTCACAAGACGGCCAGATTATTCTGGCGGCCATGCGGGCCGGCTTCCGCGAGTTCCTGCTCAAACCCCTGGACACCGAACAGCTGGCCCAAGCCCTCGGTCGCGTGGCTCAACAGCGGACCAACACCGCCAAGAGCGGCAAGCTGATTGCGGTGATCAACAGCATCGGCGGGGCGGGGGCCACGACGTTGGCGTCCAATCTGGCTGTCGAGCTGGCCGACCTTTCCAAGGAGTCGGTGGCGCTCGTGGACCTCGACTTCCGTTTCGGCCAGGTGGCCACTCTCCTGGACGTCCAGGCGCAGTTCACCGTCGCCGACCTCTGCGACACGCCGGAGCAGTGCGACCAGTCCATGATCGAACGCGCCATCGTGAAGCACTCCACCGGCGTGGAGGTCCTGGCCCGGCCGAACCAGTTCGCACAGGCCGAACAGCTCTCCGCCGCCCATTGCGGGGGCGTCCTGAGCGCGCTGCAGGAACTCTACGATTACGTGGTGGTGGACGGCCCCTGCCGATACGACCTCGGCGGCAAGACGGTCTTGGACATGGCCGACGTCAACCTGATGGTCCTGCAGTTGATGGTCACAAGCATCCGCAGCATCGATCGGATCCTCTCCGAGCTGGGACGGGCCGGATACAACCTCGAACGGATCAAGCTTGTTTGCAACCAGGTCGGGCGCGACTCGAGCCACCTCACCCCGGAACACGTGGAGGCGACGCTCGATCAGCCCATCTTTCACCAGATCGCCGACGACTGGAAGGCGGTGAGCGGCTCCATCAACATGGGCGAGCCGTTGATCACCCACGCGCCGAAGAGCAAGGTCCGTCAGTCCATACAAGAGCTTGCCGCCAAGCTCCACTCTCCCGCCGAGGGCGGTGGGAAGGCTGGCCAAGGCAAGAAGTCCGGAGGATTGTTCAGCAAGATCTTCAGCGAGTGAGCGCCCGAGACGGCGCGCGCCGCGTGAGAAATCGACAACGAGAAGCACCCCAAGGATCCGAGCCGTGGCCGCAACGCCTCGGCCTGGAGAAGCCGGAAAGGAACACGAATCGTGTTCGGCAGACTCAGCAAACCGAAGATCCCGTCGATCCCGAAGATGCCCGGCTCGCCCAAGGCGGCGGACGAGGCAGACGGGGGCAAACCAGAAGCCGCGCCGCCGCCCAAGAAGCCGAAGGCACCGCGGAAACCGGAACCCAAGCAGGCGTCGTCCTTGCCGACCCCCACGCCGCAGAAACCCAAGGAAGACAAGCCGCCCCCCAAGGACGCCAAGGAGGACAAGATCAAGAAAGACCGGCAGGACCAGTGGAACGATCTCAAGACGACGATCCACCGCAAGCTCGTGGACCAGCTCGATCTCGCGCGGATGTCCGGAAACGACGAGACCATCCGCGAGCAGGTCCGTGAGATCGTCCTGGAGCTCACCGAGCAGCAGAACACCCTGCTCAACATGGGCGAGCGACAACGGCTGGTCGAGGAAATCCTCGACGAGACCTTCGGGCTCGGTCCGCTGGAGGTCATCCTCAAGGACCCGGCCGTCAGCGATATCCTGATCAACGGGCCGCACCAGGTCTACGTGGAGCGCGCCGGCCGGCTCGGCCTGACCGACGTCCAGTTCAAGGACGACGCCCACCTGATGCACGTGATCGACAAGATCGTCTCCTCGGTCGGACGACGATGTGACGAGGTCAACCCCATGGTCGACGCGCGGCTTAAGGACGGCAGCCGCGTCAATGCGATCATCCCCCCCTTGGCGATCGACGGCCCCTCGATGAGCATCCGGCGGTTCGGCACCGATCCGATCACCTGGGACGATTACCTCCGCTTCCACAGCTGCACGAAGGAGATGATCGAGTTCATCCGGGCGTGCGTCCTCGGCCGACTCAACATCATCATCGTGGGCGGAACCGGTTCCGGAAAGACCACGCTGCTGAACAACTGCAGCAGCTTCATCCCCGAGGACGAGCGGATCGTCACGATCGAGGACGCAGCCGAGCTCCAGCTTCGACAGCCCCACATCGTGCGGTTGGAATCCCGACCACCCAACATCGAAGGGAAGGGGCGTATCGCCATTCGAGACCTGCTGATCAACAGCCTGCGCATGCGGCCCGACCGCATCGTGGTGGGCGAGTGCCGTGGGCCCGAAACCCTCGACATGCTCCAGGCGATGAACACCGGTCACGACGGATCGCTCACCACGATCCACGCGAACACGACGCGCGACGCCGTGCAGCGTATCGAGACGCTGGTCATGATGGCCGGCTTCGAGCTGCCGTTGCGGGCCATCCGCCAGCAATTCTCCTCCGCCGTCGATCTGCTCATCCTGGCCGGGCGTCTGACCGGCGGACCGCGAAAGATCAAGAACATCACGGAAGTGCAAGGCATGGAAGGCGACATCGTCACCATGCAGGACATATTCAAGTTCGTGCAAGAGGGCATCGACTCGAACGGCAAGGCGTACGGCCACTTCGAGGCCACGGGGATTCGCCCCGGCTTCCTGGATCGGCTCAAGGCCGCCGGGGCCGAGATCGATCCCGACATGTTCGAGCGTGCGATTCTCGACGAGGAGGAATCCGAGGCGTAGTCATGCGATTCCGTCGGATTCCGATACCGCCCCGAGCGGTGGAGGTATAGGTCATGGTAGCCGCAGGCATAGCGAGCAGCCTTCAAGGCGCTGCGTACATACTGGTGCCCGTGGCCGCATGCATGCTTCTGACCTTCGGCATCTTTCAGCTCATCCGTGACCTGAGCTCGGGTGGCGAGAAGAAGATGCTCGGCCGTCTCAGGGAAGGCGGCCTCGGCAAGAAGCGCGAAGAGTCACGCGAGAGCATTCTGCGGCGCCGCGCCCGGGAGGTGCACGAAAGCTCGCTCGACCAGGCGGTCGGCAAGCTCGGGGTCGTGCCGAAACTCCAGCGCATCCTCGACCAGGCCAACGTGGACTGGGACGCCAGCCGCATGCTGATCAACTTGACGGGCCTCTCTTTGATGGCGGCGTTCGGCATGTATGCGGCCCAACTCGGCGCCATCGCCGCCATCGGCACGGGCGTGGGCTTGTTCGTCTTGCCGCTTCTGTGGCTCGTCATGCGGCGGAAGCGGAGGATGAACCGTTTGGTCGAGCAGCTGCCCGACGTCTTCGAGCTGATCAGCCAGGCCCTCCGCGCGGGACACTCGCTCGCCAGCGGCATCCATCTGATCAGCGAGCAAATGCCCGACCCCGCCGGCCCGGAGTTCGGGCGCGTCTTTCAAGAGCAGAACCTCGGCATTCGGATCGAGGAAGCCCTCGACAATATGGCCCAGCGCGTCGACTCGCTCGACGTGCGCTTCTTCGTGACGGCCGTCCAGATTCAACGGCAGACCGGTGGCGATCTTGCCGAGGTGCTCGACAAGATCGGGTCGATCATTCGCGGCCGAATCGAGCTGTTCGGCCAGGTGCAAGCGTTGACGGCCGAGGGCCGAATGAGCGGCTACGTGCTGCTCGCGCTGCCGGTCCTGGTGTTCCTCGTTGAGACGCAGGTGAATCCGAAGTACGCGGGCATGCTGCTCTATGACGACACGGGCAGGCTGATGCTCTTCGGTGCGATCGTCCTGCAAATCATGGGGTTCGCGATGATCAAGAAGATCGTCAACATCAAGGTGTGACGGACCACCCCGGCGCAGTACGGCGTCCCGGACGCCTGGGGAGATCGTGATATGACCGAAATCGCCATGATAGGCCTGATGATCGTGGTCAGCGCGGCCATGATCGCCTATTCGCTCTGGCCGAAGCAAGACGAAGAGGAAGAGGCGGTCGTCCGCCGCATGAAAGGACAGCGCGGCGAAATCGACGAACGCCGCAAAGAGAAGAAGTCCACATCGAGCACGGCGGCGACGGACTTCGTCAAGAAGGTCGCCCCCTTCGCCGTCAAGCCGGTCATGCCGCGCAGCGACGAGGAAATGAGCACGCTGCGCGTCAAACTCTCCAACGCCGGGTTCCGCGGGGAATCGACGGTCACGCTCTTCCTCGCCAGCAAGACCGTCTTGGGGCTCGGCCTGGGCGCCTTGGCGCTGCTGCTCACCTGGAGCAGCGGGCACCCCACGATGCACGTCTTCAGCTTCGGAGCGATGGCCGGCGGCATCGGTTTCATGCTGCCCAATGTCTGGCTCTGGTTGGCGACCAAGGAACGCTCGCAGAAGATCCGGGAGGGCATGCCGGACTCGCTCGACCTGATGGTCATCGCGGTCGAGGCCGGGCTCGGCCTCGACGCGGCGATCCAACGCATCGGCGACGAGATGCGCGCGGTGCATCCGCAGCTGGCCGAGGAGTTCACCATCACCACGCTCGAGACGCAGATGAGCGTCCCCCGCACCGAGGCGCTGGAGCACATGGCGACGCGGACGGGGGTCCCCGAGGTCAAGAGCCTCGTCGCCATCGTCACGCAGGCCGAGCGATTCGGCACCAGCATCGCCAAGGCCCTGCGAAATCAGGCCGACGCCATGCGCACCAAACGGCGACAGGCCGCGGAGGAACGCGCCCAGAAGACCGCCGTCAAGCTGATGCTGCCGCTCGTGCTGTTCATCTTCCCGGCGATCGGCGTCGTCCTGGCGGGTCCGGCCGCCCTCCAGATGATTCGCACGCTCAGCAACACCAAGGGCCTGTAGCCTTTCGGCAAGACGCAAGCCAAGACGCCCAGCGACCGTGTTCTCGATCGCTGGGCGTCGTTCGTCTTCCTGCGCCGAGGCCCGTTCCGCGTCGGCAGACCGATCCCGCCCTCCGGGCGACGCCTAGCGACGGCGTCTCGCGCGAACCACCGTAAGACCAAAGACTCCGATGCCGATCGCCACCAGGGGAAGCACCGGACGGACCCCGCTGCCGCACCGGAATACGGCCGTCACCTCGTGATCGGTGTCCATCACCAAGACGAGGGTGGCATTGCTGTCGATCACGCAATGATTCGCGTCCCCCGGGAAGTTGGGGTCGTAGACCTCCCAATGCGTGAACACGCGGTTGGGATCGGGGATGGCCGTAAGCGTCACCTCGGTCCCCTCCGCATACACCGGGTTGTTCGCATCGGCCGGCTCGGGATCGAGCTCCACGACTCCGAACGGCTCGTTCACGTAATGGAGGGCGAGTGATTTCACTGCGAGCGGAGCGTTCCATTCGTAGTAGAGGGGATGCTCTGCATAGCCCAGGTCCAGATAGAACAAGCTGGGCACGTAGATCGTGTCGGAGATGTACGGCACATAGGGCGGACTCTCGAGCACCGGATTGGTGACGTCGGCCTGCGCCGCCGCATGAAAGTTCTCCCAGATGCTGATCACCCCGTCTCCGTTGAGGTCCACGGGAGTCAGACCGCCTCCGATCGCGTTCAGCAGCTGCAAGCCGAGGAACCCTGTCGTGATGTCGTATCCGTCCCCCGCCGTGATCAGACTCAGGTGCTGGGCGTTGGGCCATGTGCTTCCGCGCAGGTTGTGGAAATTCGTGCGGAAGTCGCCGATCAGCCCGCCGCTGTAGCACATCGTCATGATCACGTCGAGCCGCTCGACCGGGCTGCCGTTCTGCCCGTTGTTGTTGATCTGGTTGACCACATCGCTCACGAACTCGTAGTCCCAGATCATCCCGTCGGCAAGCTGGACCTCCATGCTGTCCGGGTCGTACCAGTACCCCGATCCGCCGTGCCCGCCGATGATGATCATCAGGTTCCTGGGCGTGTTGGCGTCCGTCCACATCCGCTGGCCGATCGTCTGGAAGGTCGCGGCGATCTCGCCCTCCGTCGCGGGCAGGTCGTCGAACAACCCCTGGGTCCAGTTGGCATCGTTGTTGCCGTCGTCCACGTGCACCCAGACGTTGTTCGGGCTGAAGGCATAGATGTCGGTCAGCGTGGTGTAGCAGTAGCGCAGCATGTTCTTGATCGTATCGTCGACCAGACCGTACTCGACATGGCTGTTGCCGCAGATGACGATCCCATAGCCGTCGGTCGGGAATTCCTGCGAGTCGTTGGGATCGACATCGGCCACGACCGGAACGCTCAGCACGAGCACCGCCGTCAGAAGCGCCCCTGGGAACAGACGTTCGCCCACCACATCTCGACCTTTGCTCATGGATTGTGCTCCGGTTGGCCGCCGCGACCGCCACCTGGATGGGCACGACGGGGTGAGAACCCTCCTACCGATATTCTTGGGCGCCAGCAACCCAGTGTCCACATGATAGTCGAAAGGCCACGAAATGGGAACCACACGTCCTGCCCTACCGGGTTCGGCCGGGCCGCAGAGCGCGGTGTCCAACTCGAGGCCGTCGACCCGGAACAAACCCCGAGGGCCTGGTCGCCAGCGGCGCGACAAGTGAGTACAATACCCGGACCGTTCTTGGGATCCTCCACGCGTTTCCGGAGACCATCGACCATGGCCGAAGGACTGACTTGGACCATCGCCGACGCCGACCACATGACCGCCCGTGAGATCTACGGGGAGGTGCTCGCCCAAATCGGCGAGCAGCGGGAGGACATCGTCGCCCTCACCGCCGACCTGGCCGGCTCCACGAAGATCGGAACGTTCCAGAAGAAGTTCCCCGACCGCTTCTTTAACGTCGGCATCCAAGAGCCCAACATGTTCAGCATGGCCAGCGGCATGGCCGCGTCGGGGCTCACGCCCGTGGTCTCCACGTTCGCCGTGTTCACGTCGCTCCGGTCGGCCGAGCAGGTCCGGACGGACATCGATTACCAGCGACGCAACGTCAAGATCATCGCCACGCACGCCGGGACCTCCTTTGGACAGGCCGGCACGACCCACCACTGCACCGAGGACATCGCGATTCTGCGGTCCTTCGCCAACATGACCGTGATCGTGCCCGCCGACGGCTACGAGACCGCCAAGGCCGTCGCCGCGGCGATTGAAATGGACGGCCCGGTCTACATCCGCATCGGCCGCGGCTTCGAGCAGCCCGTGTACGACTCGTTGGATTACGAGTTCGAGATCGGCAAGGCGATCGAGATGCAGGAAGGTACGGACATCACGATCATCGCGTGCGGCGTGACGGTGCTCCAGGCCGTCGAAGCGGCCAGGTTCCTCCAAGAGAACCAAGGACTCAGCGTCCGGGTGCTGAACATGCACACGATTAAGCCCATCGACGAACACGCCATCCTGAGCGCCGTGACGGATACGCGCCGGATCCTCACCGCCGAGGACCACAACGTCAGCGGCGGGCTCGGGACGGCCGTGGCGGACGTGATCGCCGCCAGCGGAAAGGGCTGTGCGTTTCGAAAGGCCGGAATCCCCGACCAATACGCCATCGTCGGATACCCGGATGACCTCCTGGCGCACTACAAGATCGACGCCAACGGATTGATCGAGACGGTCAACGAGATCATGCAGCTCGACTTCGAGGAAGACGAGGACTGGGAAGACGAATCGTAGACTCGCTCCCGCACCCCGGCAGCCAAAAGGCCTATTCCCGGCGAGCTCACAAGCTACCGTTCTGTAAGCTTAGAGGTCGCATACTACCTTGGCGTAGGATATTTGCGTATGCCCTGAAACGCAGAGCGCATCGTATCCTACTTTCAAAGAGAGACTTGTGCGTGACGCTTGCGTTGGCATACAGCATGCAGTCCGAGAGTTGGGCCCAGACGGTCGCATCGGGTCTCGGACATCGTCGAACCGGTGCGACGACTGGGCGCTTCCGCCGGGGACGACAGCCTCCTTTCGGTTTGACGGTTCCGTCGTCCGGCAGTCTGCGGCGACAGGCGCAGCAGGCCGGCACGGGCGCGCGTGACGCCCCTGTCGAATCCGTTGGTCAGCATCAGCACCTTGTTTGAGGAGCCCAAGAGTATGGCAGCCGCACCGAATTCACTCGTAGCCAAACCCAAGTCCGGAAAGAGCCTCACCCCGAAGGATTTCTTCGAGTTCGCTAAGAAGGTGGGCGCCGAGATGATGGATCTCAAGTTCGTGGATCTGCTCGGCACCTGGCAGCACTGCTCGTTCCCGATCTCGGAGTTGAGCGAGGGCACGTTCAAGGATGGCCTCGGCTTCGACGGATCCAGCATTCGCGGGTGGCAGGACATCCACATGTCCGACATGCTCGCGGTTCCCGATGCGACGACGACGACGCTCGATCCGTTTTTCGCGGAGCCGACCGTGAGCGTCATCGCCGACATCTATGACCCCATCACCCGCGAGAAGTATCCGAAGGATCCACGCTATGTGGTGCAGAAGGCCAACGCCTATCTCAAGAAGTCCCGCGTGGCCGACACGTGCTACATCGGGCCCGAGCCGGAGTTCTTCATCTTCGACGAGGTCCGCTACGAGCAGAACCAGCACACGGGCATGTACCGCATCGACTCGGTCGAGGGGGCCTGGAACACCGCCCGCTTCGAGGAGCCCAACCTCGGGTACAAGCCGGGCTTCAAGGGCGGGTACTTCCCGGTCAGCCCCACCGACACGTACCACGACCTGCGCGGCGAAATGGCCAACACGATGCGCCGACTCGGCATCGTCGTCGAG
>CAZKCX010000134.1:0-12222 GCA_964550865.1 uncultured Planctomycetales bacterium | reverse complement strand
GTCCCCAGTTGGCTCCGAGTCGGTGACGCCCCCGTTCTGAGGGGGGCGTCAAGTCACTAATGTATAATACTTTATAAAATCTTGTCGGCAAGTCATAACTATATTTTCCGGAAAACTGTTTCCGCGCGCTAACTATTTCTACGTGATGCGTGTCTAGCAAGACGTACACGGTTGATCGGTCGACGAATGTCGGAAACAGTCGGCCGAGGGGAGCTCGAAAGGGCCAAACACATAAGGAGCTGAGCGATGAAAACCACCTATCTCACCCTTGCAGCGATGTTGATGTACGGTGCTTCACACGCATTCGGAGCCTCGGCCAGCGCGACGTCGGTCTCGACGAACGGCGGATCCAGCAGCGCGTCGGCCGTCGCGACCGGCAACGCCGACTCCAACGCCTTTGCCGTCGGGACCAACGGCGGACGGGCGGTGGCCGATTCGATCGCCCGGGGCAATCGCAACGGCTACGCCAGAAGCGACGCCGTCGCCGCCGCCGATCGAGGCCTGGCCGTGAGCACCTCCCGAGCCGACGCCCGCGGACACTTCGGTGGCCGGGCGATCTCGACCAGCGAGAGCCTCGCGACCACTGTCGGCGGCGTGGCCATCAGCAACAGCGATTCCCGCTCTCGGGGCTTCCTCGGCGGGACGGCGCGGAGCCATTCGACGTCGACGGCCCTCAGTCGCTGGGGGACGGCCATCAGCGACAGCCGCGCGAACAGCCGTGGTCATCACTGGGGCCACGCGATCAGCCGGAGTGATTCCCTGGCCGAGACGCTGGGCGGAAGGTCCACCAGCCGCGTGATCTCCGACAGCGACGCCGGTTGGTTCGCCCGTGCGGAATCGAACGGCGTGGGCCTGAGCCTGAGCGGTCCGTTCCGCCGCAGCACGGCGGACGTCCGGGCGCTCAGCCGGTCCACCTGGTTCGGTCGGTCTCGGGCCGATGTGGCCGCCGTCGAGATCAGGCCGTAAGCGATGATTCGACGGTGGATCAAGACGGACGAGTAGGAACACCAAACGTAAGGACCCATCAGCAGAAGGAGTTGGAGCGATGCGACGCTACACGATAACGACGATCGGATGGATGGCAGCGGCAACGATGATGACGACGGGAGCCCTCGCGGGCGAGGCAACGACGGACGCCTGGGCTCAACACGGAATGGGACAGCGATACGGAACGGCCGGCGCGACGGCCGACTACAACGGCGACGGCGGTCGGGCGATCACGAGGACCGACACGCACTCGGGCGAGCGGGTGACGCTCGCCAGGGGCCTGTCGGTCGGGTTCGACCGGGACGGGGTGGACCTGTCCTTCAGTCACGCAATCGCCGGGCGTCGCGGCGGGTCGTACGCGGGGACGCTCAATGTGAGCATCGGCCGCGACGGCAGCGTGTCGAACAGCTACGGCGGCGTGCTGAGCCGCGGGGGGTTCGAGCGGCGCGTTGAGGCCGGCGGGACGACGCGGTCGGGACGCCACGGGACCACCTCGCTCGCCTCGGCCAACGGCCAGACGCGAGGCGGCGGGATCGTTCGGGCACGGACGCACTCGAATCATCGGCCCGGCTTCCGGGCGATGCCCCGACCCCGGCCGATCGCCCGGCTAATCCATCGGCTGCGACACTGAGCAAGCCCAGAGATTCCAGGTGTGATTGAGGCGCACGGCGCCGGTTCGCGACGCGGACCGGCGTCGCCTCATTTGGAGTCCGGGCGAAGTGGGATCATCATCACGCACCGGCAGGTCCCGCACGCACCACCGCCAGCGTGACCATCGCCTTGGCGACGAGGCTTCGTCGCTCGACACGCACGGAGAAGACCTCCGACTCGGCCACGATAAGCGTGCGTCCGGGCTTGATGACCTCGGCACGGCAGACGAGGAGCGGGCCCGTAGCGGGCCGAAGGAAGTTGATCTTGAACTCGGCCGTGAGGACCCGCTGGTCGGGGCCGACGACCGTTGTGGCGGCCGCCCCGGCGGAATGGTCGGCCAGGGTCGCCAGGACGCCCGCATGGGCCACGCCGTCCTGTTGCATGTGGTCGTCTCGGAGGTCGAGCTTCGTCTCGCTCCAGCCCGGACCGACGTCGACCAGGGCGATGCCCACGAAACCGATGAAGCGTGCATCGTCGAAGCATTCCTGGACGGCCTGGCGAAACGCGGGATTCCTGGGCTCCATGGAGGACCTCGTATCGGAGAGGGTCGAAAACTACCGCCCGTCTGGTGCGGTAGACAGCCGGCACGATCGTACCGCCTACGGGCCGTCTCGCACACCCCCGGCAGCACATCCGGCAGAAAACCCGTGCATCTTCCGGCGGCGATGGTTACAATTTGCGTATCTGGCGCGGTACCACGAGGGTACCCAGTGAAACATGACGGGGATGGATCCACACGGCGCGACCAGGGGGTCTCCGGCGAGTTTGTTATGCGCCTGCCAATCAACAAACGACTACAAATCGCGATCGCGATGGCCCATGCCAAGCGGCTCTTACGTGGCTTCGTGAAGTCCACCGAGAACACCACGCGGGTCCAGGAGCGCGTCTTGCTGGCCAAGCTCCGCAGGAATGCCTCCGGCGAGTACGGACGGAAGCATCACTTCGACACGATCCGCGGTTACGAAGACTATGTCCGCCACGTACCCATCCAGACGTACGAGGATCTTCGGCCCTACATCCGGCGCGTGATGGCCGGCGATGTCGGCGCGCTGTTCCACCCGCGCGAGAAGATCATGATGTTCGCGCTGACGAGCGGAACGACGGCCGACCCGAAGCACATCCCCGTGACCTATCCGTTCTACAAGGAGTATCAGCGGGGCTGGAACATCTGGGGACTCAAGGCGCTGCTCGATCACCCCGAGTCCATCCTGCGATCCATCCTCCAGGTGACCAGTCCGATGGATGACGAGCAGACGGAGGGCGGCTACCCGGCCGGGGCGATCACGGGGCTGCTCGCCGCGATGCAGAAACGGATCATCCGCAAGTACTATCCCGCGCCCCTGTGCGCGGCCTACATCCGCGATCACGAGTCCCGGTACTACGTGTTGACGCGGCTGGGCGTTCCCGTGGACGTGAGTTGGATCGTCACGGCAAGCCCCGCCACGGTCCTCAGACTCGCGCGGACGGCGGATGAGCATCGCCAGGTGCTTATCCGAGACATCCATGACGGAGGCATCGGGCCGGAGTTCGACGTGCCGGACGAGATCCGGAAGGAATTGGCCCCGCGATTGCGGCCGAACCCCACGCGGGCACGGGAGCTCGAGCGCCTGGTGGAAGAGCACGGTCGCCTCCTGCCGAAGCAGTACTGGCGGCTCGACTTCCTGGCCAACTGGCGGGGCGGAACGATGGGGCTGTACCTCCAGGACTATCCGGAGTGGTTCGGCGACATCCCGGTTCGCGATATCGGGCTCCTGTCGAGCGAAGGCCGCATGTGCATTCCGCTCGAGGACGGGACGCCCTCCGGCGTGCTCGAGGTCACGAGTCAGTTCTTCGAGTTCATCCCCGCCGAGGAATACGAAAGCGAAAAGCCGACCGTGCTGCGGGCGCACGAGCTCGTCGAGGGAGAGGAGTACTTCCTCATCGTCACGACGTCATCGGGGCTGTACCGCTACGACATGGGCGATCGGGTCCGCGTGACGGGTTGGTTCCACCAGGCCCCGATGATCGAGTTCCTGTGCAAGGGCAGCCACATCAGCAGCATGACGGGCGAGAAGCTCACCGAGCGTCAGGTGGTCGGCGCGGTGGACAAGGTCAACACGAGCGGTCGGTGGCGGATCGGCAATTTCGTGATGGCACCGCGCTGGGCGACGCCGCCGTACTACGTCTTCCACGTGGAGAAGACCGAGGGCGGCGACGCCTCGTTGCTCGCCCGTGCGGTCGATGAGGAGCTGCGGCGGTCGAACATCGAATACGACAGCAAACGGGCGACCGAGCGGCTCGCGCCGCTATCGGTGAACCTCGTGCCCGACGGATATCTCCGCATGCTCGACGACCGAAAACGGCAGTCCACTTTCGGACGGGCCGAGCAGTACAAGCACGTCTTCCTCTACACCATTCCCGGCTCGGATGACAGCTTCCCCTCGGCGGACGCAAACGTGCTCTGATGGGCGGCGCGGGTGCGCCTGCGGAAAGTGGTTCGGAGCGATCAGAGGATTCCCTTGCCGAACTCGCGTCCTTGGTCGGCGTTCGATTCGGCTTCAGCGGCCGGTGCGGGCTCCTTCTCTTCCGATTGGCTCTGCTCCGGCTCGGGTTCGGGTTCAGGTTCCGGCTTCGCCTCTTCCGCGACGGGCTCCGGCTTCGGACGTTCGGGACGCCCGCCGCGGCGCTTCGAACTCTCGTTTCGCAACTCGGCGATCAAGGCGGCGTATTCCGCCCCGTTGTCGAACCCGCGCTCGTCTTGCTCGTTGGCCTCGGTGGAGTCGGTGCCCTGGTCCTGTTCCTCGTAGTCCAGATCATCGTCCTCGTCCCGGGTGGGCTTGTATCCCTCCTGCGAGGACTCCTTCAGCTCGGACTCGTAGGCCTCGATGATGGCCTCCTGCAAACGCTCCCGGCAGGCCATGTTGATCGGGTGGGCGATGTCCGCATGCAGCTTGGAACGACCGGATCCGTTTCGGGGCGCACGGTTGTCTCGCAGGCGGGTGCCGCATTCGTTGCAGTACTTCGCGCGAAGGTGGTTCTTGCCTTTGCATTTCGGGCAGTGGTCGGCGATCTTCCGGCTCGGCATCGCCACGAAGAGCCCGCTGGTTCCCTCAATGATCTTGATGTCACGCACGACGAACTCGCGGTCGAGCGTCACGCTGCAGAAGGCTCGCACTCGATCGTTCTGGTTGCCGGTCATCTTGACTCGTACTTCGGTGATCTCCATGGCGGGGATCTCCTTTCGTCACGGGTGCTCGCTCGTATAGCTCTGGAGGACGTGCACGGGTACGCCTAGCTCTTGCTCCACCCGGGTGGCGAAGGCCTGGACCTCCGATCGTTCGTCGAACAGCGCGAAGAGCGCAGAGCCGCTGCCGGTCATCCGTGCGCCGACCGCACCGAGGTCGCCCAAGGCCGCATGGAGCTCCGCCAGCCGCGGCTCGAGCGCGAACGCCGGGCGCTCCAGCATGTTGTACAAGAGAGAGGGCAACGGTTCGCCTCGTCGGTACGCCTCGACGACGTCCCAGGCAGAGCGCGGGGCATCGCCTTGCCCCACCCACTGGCGGTACACGTCCGCGGTGCTCATGGCAAAAGGCGGAACGACCAGCGCGACCCATCCCCGATAGTTCATCTCCACGGCCTCGATCCGCTCGCCGCGCCCTCGAATGATCGACGCCCCCGGCTGGAGGAAGAGGGGCACGTCCGAACCGATCTTCGCCGCGGCCTCGCGCAAGTCTTCGTCGGTGAGGCCCAACCCCAGCATCGCGTTCAGCGCCGACAACGTGGTCGCAGCATCGCTGCTACCGCCGCCCAGGCCTGCGCCGGCGGGAATGGCTTTGTGAAGGCGAATCGACAGTCCGACCGTGGCCGTCGCATGACGGAGGATCTCCTCGCCCGCGCGCCAAACGAGGTTTGCCGAGTCGGTCGGGAGCGCGGGATCGCTGCACCACAGCTCGATGCCCGGTTGGGGGCGCGCGAGGAACTCGATCTCGTCACAGAGGGAGATCGGCAGCACGAGTGATTCGATCTCGTGAAATCCGTCCGGACGCTTGCCGAGGACGGCAAGGGTGAGGTTGATCTTCGCCGGTGCCTTGGCCTTGACGCGCGATGTCCGCTCACGGCGAAATGCTGCCCCGGCGGTCTGTTCGGTCAGCGGATAGCTCATGGGGTCTCGATCCGCAAAGTAGATGCTGCGAGGCCGACCGAATCTTTTCGCTGCGGGCCCGTCGGGGGAAATATGCTGGAAGCAACTCGAAAACCCGAAGGACCTGCAACGCAGTTTCGACAGCGTGCCCTGGGTATTACCCTAACTATGAAGCTTATGAATCGCGGCCTGGATGTCAAGACATGAGCTATACGATGATTACAGACTTGCATGTCGCCCTTTGCTCAGCTCGGCCACGAACCCATGTATCCCTTAGCTCTGCAAGCGCCTCGGCGCACGCGATAAGACAAGACGAGTAGGAAAGTACGGTCACGTTTCCTGCCGGGAATAAGGCAGGCAAGGCTGGTGGAACGGGGAAGGCAACTTCTAAAACAGATTGCGCCGCTCGGTGCGAACCGGCAGAAAAGCCGTCCCGCGTCGCTGGCTTCTCCCGGTGTGGTTGGTCTAATCCCCAATAGGGGAAACGCTTAGAATGCGACGTCTGGGGCGATCGATTCTTCGAGGTGGGAAGCCGTAGGGGTTCCGGGGGACGAACGACCTCCTCTCTCGGAATGAACTGTACATGCGGGACAAGCTCTTCGACCGCCGTGCGGGCTGGACACACCCCTATGCCATATGCTCCAATGCCCCGGCCCGCTCTGGGCGAGGTGGCTCGGTACGGCCCGACGCTCCGACCGGCGGTGAGGATCGACTGGGGAAGAGGCTCCGTCGAACGAGGCTTTCTATCGCTCGAGGATACCCGGATGGAAGAAAACGATCAGGCGTTGACGCACGAGGTGGTGCCGCCGGCAAAGGTGCCCTCGTGGCACCTCCATCGCAGACTCTACGACTGGGTCTTGAGTTGGGCCGAGACGCCGTACGGCGGGATCGCGCTGTTCGTGCTCTCGCTGGCGGAGTCGAGTTGCTTTCCGGTTCCACCGGACGTGCTGCTCGCGCCGTTGGTCCTGGGCGATCGGACGAAGTGGTTTCGATTCGCCCTGACCTGCTCGGTGGCGTCGGTGCTCGGCGGCATCCTGGGGTATCTGATCGGCTTCGGGGCGTGGGAGGCGGTCGACAACTTCTTCTTCGATCACGTTCCGGGCTTCACGCGCGACGAGGTCGTCACGAAGGGCGGCGCCTCCGTCGAGTGCATCATTCTTCGCGAGGGTGATGCAATGAGGCCGTGGGAGATTCAATTGCCCACGGACGAGGTCGAGAAGATTCCCAGCGCGGAGCTGCGGGACGCCCCTTCGGCCGGCGAGGGCGATGCCGCCGGTGAGGTCGCGAGCACGCAGCCGTCGCCCGTCGAGAAGGACATCCACTACGGCACGTACAGCAAGGTCAAGCAGCGATACGACCAGTACAACTTCTGGGTGGTCTTCACGGCCGGGTTCACGCCCATCCCCTACAAGGTGATCACCATTACGGCGGGGGTGTTCAAGATCAACTTCGTGATCTTCCTGATCGCCTCGACGGTGAGCCGGTCGGCGCGGTTCTTCATGGTCGCGGGATTGTTCTGGTGGTTCGGCCCGGTGATCAAGCCGTTCATCGACAAGTACTTCAACCTTCTGTGCGTGATCTTCGTGGTGCTGCTGGTGGGCGGCTTCGCCGTCCTGAAGTACCTCTGAGCCGTTCGCAAGAACTGTGTGGCACGGCCGCGCCCCGGCCGTGAGCCATCAAACTGCCCAGCCGAGGGCGGCTGGGCCACAACGAGCGCAAGCCCCCAACTTGTCAATGATTCCTGCAAACGGCTTTCGATCGTTGAGGACGCGGTCTAATACTGTGTTTCACAAGTGGTGCGACTATGGCAGTGTTCATGTAGGCCACGGTTGCTGCTCGAGCCGCGGCATTCATGCCGCGCGGCCGCGCCGGATGAATCCGGCGGCTCGACTCGGCTCGCCACAAGTGGCTCGGGCAACTCGTCACGATACTTCTGAAATGCAGTACTAGCCGCGTCTGAAGAGCGTGCCCATCGCCGCGCGAAGGCGATAGCGGGCGCTGTACCCGCCGTAGCGCATCGTGGTCGCGATCGTGTCGGCCGCCTCTTTGACGTCCCGGCCTCGCTGGGCCAACCGCTCGGCGAGCAGGGCCTTCTTCGCGAGGGCGTCCATGTTGCTCTGCTCGGGGTGGTCCTGGAAGTACTCCCAATAGATCTGGATCTTCTCGAGCTCTCCGGGATCGAGCCAGATCCCACCGCACTTCGGGCAGCGGTCGATCACGATGTCGTCCCACTCCTTGAAGTGCTCCTTGATCATGTGCTTGCCACACGAGAGGCAGAGCAATTCGTCCTTCGAGTCGCTCTCTTCGGCAATCTGCAGAAAGCGCTCCTGCACGATCTCGGTGAACTCCGTGTCGCGTCGATTGGCGATTGCCTTCAGCGCGACCGGCTTGAGCCAATAGCCCCCGCACCTACCGCACATGCGTACGCGCACACCCTCGTACTCCACCCGCGCGGTCGGCAACTTGCACTTCGGGCATCGTGACATCATCAGTACCCCTGTGCCTCGAGATCGTCTTCGTCCATGCCGAAATGGTGGCCGATTTCGTGCAGCACCGTCCGGCGCACCTGATCCACAATTTCCTCGCGCGTCCGGCAGATCGCCTCGATGTTTGCCTTGTAGAGTGTGATGCGATCCGGCAAGCGCCCCGAGTGCGCGACGCTTCGCTCGGTGAGGGGCACGCCGTGATACAGGCCCAAAAGGGACCGCCGATTGCTTAGCCCCAGGCGCCGAGCGGTTCGTCGATCAGGCATCTCGTCGACCTCGATGATGACGTTCTCGAGGTAGGGCTCGAACTCGGCCGGTACGTCGTCGATCGCCTCGTCCACCAGGTCGCCGAATTCGTCCTCAGACAGCCGGATCACAACGCTCACTATCGAAAAAGGGCCGCGAGAAGTCAATCGCCTTGCGCGATCGCGCTTCGCCGAGGGTGCGTGAAGCCAGGTCGAGACATGGTATCATGACCGGCGCACCGCCCCGAGTCCCCATTTTCCTGGAGAAGGAGTGGATTCGCGGCCGATATATGTTAGGATAATGTACGGTACCCAACGGCACGGGCAGCGGCCCGGTTTTGTGGAGGAGCGGACCATGCGATCCCTCATGGTTGTCTGGACGGTGATGTACGGATGCGTCGGTGTCGCCGCAGCCGCAGACGGCTCGAACACGAAGATCCTGCTCATCGGCAAGGACCGCGATCATCCCTACCGCACGCACGAGTACATGGCCGGGTGCAGGTTGCTGGCCACCTGTCTCGAGCAGACGCCGGGCGTGAAGGCGATCGTCTCGAACGGCTGGCCGAAGGACAAGACGATGCCCGACGGCGTCGACGCCATCGCCTTCTACACCAAGCAGGCGGGCAACGTCCTGCTCGCCCCCACGCACCGCGCCGAGGCCGAGAAGCTCCTGAAGCAAGGCGTCGGCCTCTCGGCGATCCACTGGGCCACGGGCGCCGAGGGCGATGCCGTCGGCAAACGGTGGATGGCCCTCCTCGGCGGGTGGTTCCACAACAGCTTCAGCAAGCTCAAATTCGCCAAGCTCACGATCCATCAGCCCAACCCGGAACATCCGATCTGCCGCGGGTGGAAGCCCTACGAGCTGCACGACGAGTACTACCTCGCCCTGCGGTTCACCGAGGGCATCACGCCGGTGATGACCGTCCAATTCGAGTACAAGGACTATGTCGTCGGCTGGGCCTACGAGCGGCCCGCCTCCAACGGCGGACGATCGTTCGGCTGCGTGCTCGGGCACTTCCACAAGCAGTTCGGCATGGAGCCGTTCCGCCGATCGCTGGTCAACGGCATCCTCTGGACCGCGCGATGCGAGATCCCCCAGGCGGGCGCGCCCTGCAAGGTATCGCCGGAAGACATGAAGCTCCCGCCCGACACGCGCAAGAAGAAGTGATCCTTCTCCCGTGCGGCGTCACGGCGTGCGGAGCGTTTCCGGTCGGGGGGTACATTGGCGAGCCCATGGGATGGTTTCCCGGCAAGAGGGTTCCCGGGACATCGGAAGTTGTGTTGTGCGCCGAGGTCGACGGACATGTCCGAACGAGCGAACATCCGCATAGGCACGTCGGGCTATTCGTATCGGGACTGGGTCGGGCCGGTCTATCCCGAGGGCACGCCCCAGTCGGAGTACCTCCGCCTCTACTCCGAGATGTTCCCGATCGTCGAGCTGAACTTCTCGTACTATCGCCAGCCGGAGGCGTCGATGCTCGACCGCATGCTGAGCGTCTCCGAGGGTCGAATCGGCTTCGCCATCAAGGCCTATAAGGAAATGACGCACGAGATCGCCGCCGATCGATTCGCCGCGACGGTCGATGAGTTCCGCGAGGGGATCCGGCCGCTCGTCGAGGCCGAGAGACTCGAGGCCGTGCTGCTCCAGTTCCCGTATTCGTTCCACTACACGCGCGACAACCGGCAGTATCTCGCGAAGCTGAGCGACCGGCTGAGAGGGTTGCCGCTGGCCGTGGAGTTTCGCAACAGTGAGTGGTTTCGCGATCGCGTCTTCGACGGGTTGCGGAAGCGCCGTCTCGCCCTGGTCTGCGTGGACGAGCCGCGTCTGCCCAAGCTCCCCCCGCCCGTCAGCGAGGTCACCGCGCCGCTGGCGTACGTCCGCTTCCATGGCCGCAACGCCGAGAAGTGGTGGAACGGCGACAACCAATCGCGCTACGACTACAGCTACCACGACGACGAGCTCCGCGAGTGGCTGCCGCGGATCGCCTCGATCGCCGAGCAAGCGTCGAACCTGTTGGTGTTTTTCAACAACCACTGGCGAGGCCAGGCGGCTCAAAACGCCCAGCGCATGGCGGAGTTGATCGATGAGGAGCTGTGACGGCGGAAGAACAACGATAACGTGATCTCGAGGATTCGCGGCGGGTGGGCCACCCACCAGGTCGAAGACGGGAGACGTGAAGCGGAAGCGCCCATTTCGAGTGTGGATCCTGGACAAAAGACGGTGTCGTCGTGGTCGTCGCCCATCTCAACATCATCGGGTTCTACACCGCCGTGGCCGCAGCGCTCCAACCGAGGCTCAAGGGGCGCCCCCTCGCCGTCGCCACGCCCGGCGCGTCGCGGCGGATGGTGCTCGACGTCTCGCGGCCGGCGATGCTCGCCGGGCTCGATCGCGGCATGCTCCTCGACCATGCCCAACGGCGTTGCCGCGACCTGATCGTGCTCGACCCGATGCCCGACGCCTACGACCGGGCGATGACGGCGTTGACCCGCGAGGCCAACCGATACTCGCCCCTGGTCGAGACGGCCGGCCCGGGCCACGTCTTCCTCGATCTCAGCGGCACCGAGCGCTTGTGGGGCACGCCGCTCGATGCGGCCACGCGCCTCCGCCGGGGCGTGCTGGACAATTACCGGCTCGATCCGAGCCTGGGCGTGGCGGGCAACAAGCTCGTCAGCAAGGTGGCCACGCGGGTGGTCCGGCCGACGGGACTCTGCGAGGTCCTCTTCGGCGGCGAGCGCGAGTTCCTCGCGCCGCTCCCGCTCGGGCATCTGCCGACCGTCGAGCCCGATCTGCTCGAGGAGCTGCGCGAGCTGAACCTCCGCATCATCGCCGACATCGTCGCGCTGGGCGAAGCGGCGCTGCAGGCGGCCTTCGGCCCGTCGGGGAAGCGACTGTTCCGCACGGCGCAGGGCCAGGACGACACGCCCGTCCGCCCGCTGGTCAAGCCCGATCCAAACGTGACCGAGTCCTTCGCACTGCCCGGCGAGACCAACGACGAGCAGGTCTTGCTTGCGGCCCTATGGCGCGTCACGTCGCGCGGCGCGCGACGGCTCCGCAAGATCGCGTTGGGCGCCCGGCGGGCGATGCTCTCGATCACCTACGCCGACGGTCGGCGCGCGCAGCGGACGGGCCGTTTCCGCGAGCCGGCGCTGAGCGACTTCGTGATCTTCGACCGTGTCGAGCGGCTGTTCCGCGCGGCCTACCAACGGCGGGTACGCCTCAAGACCGTCACGCTTCGACTCGACGAGCTGGCGTACCCGTCGGGCCAGATGCACCTGTTCGACCTCAAGCGCGAACGACCGGAGCTGCTGCGGGCGGTCGATGCGATTCGCGATCGCTTCGGCGAGGGCGCGATCGACCTGGCGGCCTATCGCCCCGGAAAGGGACAGGCTACTTTTCCGCGCCTTTGATCGACGTACTCGGTAGCGGAAGAGACATTCAGGGACGAAGGATGAGATCATGTGAAGGGGAGAAAAGTTGCCTGTCCCAGGGCACGCGCACGACATGTTGCGAACCCGTCATTCAGAGCCAGTCTTTTCAGAGCCGGCCTGTCCCCAGGGCACGCGCAGGACATGTTGCGAACCCGTCATTCAGAGCCAGTCTTTTCAGAGCCGGCCTGTCCTCAGGCCGGTCGCTGTTCGTTGTGGAAAGATGCCGAGCCGGGCCGACGACGGCCCGGCTCGGAAGGGGTGTTGCGTCTAGCACCGTGTTTCACAAGTAGCACGACTATGGCAA
>CAZKCX010000133.1:0-12254 GCA_964550865.1 uncultured Planctomycetales bacterium | reverse complement strand
CCAGCAAGCGCGGAATCGCGACCTGGTCGTCGATATCGGCGTGGTTACAGCCGGCCGCAAGGATCTGCTCATGATCGGCCGTGCTCCACGTCACCCGTCCGTCCTCGCTGATGCGGGTATTCCGATAGACCAGCCTGAGCAGCTCGAATTCGCTCCGCGTCTTGGAGCGATACATCCGTTGGCAGAGCCGGCTGACTTCCGCGCCGGCCTCGGCAAGCCTTGCCGCGACGTGCAACGACCGAGGCGTTGTGTTCGGCAGGCTGAAGCCGTCGGTGTCGCCGTGAATGCCGGCATAGAGCATGGTCGCGATGGTCGGCGTGATCGGCCAGTTCAGCAAATCGAGCAACTCCACGACGATTTCGCACGTGCTGCTCGCGTCGAAACGGACATGATTCCATTGCCCGTATCGCTCGTTCGTGACGTGGTGGTCGATGACCACGATGGGCTTGCCTGCCAGCCCGTCGATGCCGCAGTGGATGTTGAGCCGACTGGTCACCGACGTATCCAGCACGATGACCAGATCCGCAGCCGACGGGTCCGGCCTTTCCTCGGGCTGGATCTCCGCCCACTCGAACAGGTGAAGCAAACGCGGCGGGACGAGCACCTTCTGGATCCCCACGGCGGGCTGCTTGCCGGCGTCTCGCAGCGCCGCGGCAAGCCCCGCCAGCGATCCGATGCAATCGAGATCGGCGCGGACGTGGCCGATCAGCAGCGGCCGCTCGCAGGAGGCGATCGGGCCTGCCGCCTCGTTAAGTGTCCTATCGAGCGATGTGCTCAAGCGGGGTTTCCTTCCCTACAGGCGGCCGACCGCTACGCGTCGGCCACGGGACGCCCCTGCCCGTCGATGAGCCAGCGGTACGTCTTCTCGATGCGGTCCCAGTTGTGCTCGCGGTCGAGCGACCAGAACCGGCCGATCACGCCCACGAGCTTGCCCAGCCCGAGCCGCTCGGCCTCTTCCTCCACCGAGCCGACATAGATCGCGCCGCTTTCGGGGCGCTCCCCGCGTCGGCCCAGCATGGAGTGGATGTACACCTCGGGGACCTGCTCCTTCACGGCCAATCGCATGAGGGCCTTGAGGTGATCGACGGAACCGTGCGAGCTGTAGAACGACACGATCCCGAGCAGGTGCAGCCGCGTGCCGTCCTTCTTCGCCCCGCGCATGGGCTCGAGCCAGGCGGGATTCTCGTCGAACGATCCGTCCTCGATCGCCTGGTTGATGCGGACGCGATCGGCGTAGATCTTCCGACCCGCGGCGATGTGCAGATGCCCGGTCTCGCTGTTGCCCACGGACCCTTTAGGCATGCCGACCGCCTCGCCGGCGGCCTCGAGTGTGGTGAGCGTCCACTCGGCCATCAGCCGGTCCATGTTCGGCGTGTTGGCCTCCGCGATGAGATTCCCGTCGGTCTCTTCACGATGGCCCCAGCCGTCGGCGATGACGAGGAGCACGCGGCGTTTGTCGGCCTTGGGCGGTTCGATCGTACCTTGGATCAGGCTTTGGCCCGTCATGGCCTCGGGGGTGTTCAGGCCCATCATGTGCAGCACCGTGGGCGCGACGTCCGTCAACGCTCCGCCGCCGCGAAGGTCCAGCGACTTGCCCGCGTTGATCGCGATGCACGGCACGAGGCTGTCCGTGTGGCCCGTGTCGATCGCCCCGTCCGGGTAGTACCATCGTTCGACCGTGCCGTGGTCGGCCGTGATGAGGACCATGTAGTCGTTGTCGATGGCCGTCTGGACCACGCGCCCGACCTGGGCATCCACCGCCTCGACGGCCTTGAGGATCGCGCCCTTGTTCTCCACGTGGCCGATGACGTCCGTATTGGCGAAGTTGATGGCGACGAGGTCGTAGTCGCCGCTGCCGAGCTTCTCAACGGCGAGATCACCGACGCCCCGGCAATTCAGCTCGGGTACGGTGCCGTAGTCCTTGACGGTGGGAGACTCGGCGACAAACCGTTCCTCGCCGGGCCAGGGCTCCTGTCGCTTGCCGTTCAGGAAAAACGCGACGTGGATGGCCTTCTCCGACTCGCAAACCTTGGCCACCCGTCGCCCGGACCTGGTGACGACCTCGATCAGGCCGTCCTTCACCTGGCCCAGCGGCGGGAAGGCGACCTTCACGGGGAGCGAAGGGTCGTACTGGATCATGGTCGACATCCGGAGCTTGACCGGAGGCCGATCGAAGTGCGGGAAGTCGCCGGCGACCAGGGCTTGGCTCAACTCGACTTCTCGCTCGCCGCGGATGTTGTAGAAGATGACGTAGTCGCCGTCTTGGAATCGCCCCAAGGGTTTGCCGGCCCCGTCGACCAGCGTTAGGGGTTCCATCTGCTCGTCGTCCTCGCCGGCTCGGTAGGCCGAGCGAACGGCTTCCGCCATCGGGTATTTCGCGTTGGTCTCGCTCATGGGCTCCTCTAACACGGTCCAGCGTCGTCATGGCTCTTGTTATGTCTGGTTCCGCCTGGGTCTTGCGGCGTGGCGGGCAGGCGCGCCCCTCACAGGCCAGCAGAGCCCCTTATTGTCTCGGCGCCGGCCTCTGAGGTCAACGGGAGCGAAAAAGACATCAATGAATGCAGGCGTCAACGACGGGCTTGGCCATCTTGACGGGATCCTCCCAAGACGGGAAACTGACTGGACCGTGGCTGCCTTGCGCCCCGCGCGAGATGTCAGAACGGCGTCGAGTATGGGGCTCCCGACGCCAACGGATACGAATATGCCAGAACGGGACAGCGTGGGCCCTCGTGCCGGGCGTCGAATGGCGGTACGAGCCGTCACGGCAGAGAACGGCAATCTCAACGCGCAGCGAGTTAGTGATTACTATCACCGACTCCGGCGGCGTCTGCTCGTCTCGCTGGTCATCGCCTACCTCGTGCCCATCAGCATCCTGTCGGTCTACTTCCACTTCCAGTTCACGCACACGCTGAAGGACAGCGGGAAGCTGCACCTGATGGCCCTGGCCGAGAGCCAGCGGAACACGATCGATCTGTTCCTCCAAGAGCGCGTCGCCAACATCTTCAACCTGTATCACGGGAAGGGCTTTACCCTTCAGCCGACGCCGCAGGACATGGAGCGGCACCTGTCGGACCTTCGCGCAATGAGCGATGCCTTCATCGACGTGGGCTTCTTCGACGGAAAGGGCGTTCAGATCGGCTACGCCGGTCCGCATCGACACCTTCAAGGTCGCGACTACAGCGGTGAGGAGTGGTTCCAGTCGCTCATCGCCGGCGAACGTACCTACCTCATCAGCGATATCTACCTGGGCTTCCGGCAGGAGCTACACTTCACGATCGCGGTTCGGCAGCGCTTCGACGGCAAGCCCTACGTCATGCGGGCAACGCTCGATCCGGACAAGTTCTACGAATTCCTCCGCAGCCTCAGTCGCGAGGGAGGCGTGGACTCCTCGATCATCAACCGGAAGGGCCGGTATCAGGTGGTCGATCCCGATCACGGTCAGGTCCTGCAAACCAGCCCGTACGTCCCGAGGTCGAATGCCGGCTCCGGGGCCTACGAGGTGGGCACCGAGCAGGGGGATGTTCTTGCCGCCTACCGCTGGCTCCGGGAGGTGCCGTGGGCGCTGATCGTCACGCAACCGGTGGGGATCGCGTACGGCGAGATGCTGCGACTACGCCGCATCATGATCGTCGGGACGGCCGTCCTGTTGGCGATCATCATTACCGGCATCTGGCTGACGACCGACCGCTTGCTGCGACGGGCGCAGGCGACCTCGGAGTCGAAGGAGGAGCTTCGCTCGCAGCTCATTCACGCCTCGAAGCTGGCGTCCGTGGGTGAGCTGGCCGCCGGTGTGGCGCATGAGATCAACAACCCGCTGGCGATCATCTCCTCCGAATGTGGTCTCCTCCGGGATATGCTCAATCCGGAGTTCGAGATGGACAGTTCCCCCCAGAGCCTTTGCGAGGAGCTGGACCACATCGACCAGGCCGTCTTTCGCGCCCGGACGATCACGCAGAAGCTTCTGAGCTTCGTCCGGAAGGACGAGCCCAGGCTCACCCAGACCAATGTCAACGCCCTGCTCGACGAGGTCTTGAGCGGTGTGAAGGAACGACAGTTCGCCGTGTCGAATATCCAGATCGTTCGGGAGTACGAGGACGGTCTGCCGGAGGTCATGATCGATCCGGACCAGATGTCGCAGGTGCTGCTGAACATCATCAACAACGCCGGCGACGCCATTGAGGGCGAGGGCACGATCACGCTGACCACGCGCAGCGACGAGGAGAGCATTCGTGTGACGATCACCGATACCGGCACGGGGATGACGAGCGAGCAGATGGAGCGGATCTTCGACCCGTTCTTCACGACGAAGGAGGTGGGCCGGGGCACGGGCCTGGGTCTGAGCGTAAGCTTGAGCATTATCGAGGCCTTGGGCGGAAAGCTGGAAGTCCAGAGCGTTCCCGGAGCGGGGAGTTCGTTTACCATCGTGTTGCCACGAGACCGAATACCGGAGCCGTCAGATGTCCAAGGATGATTCCGCACAGGAACCGCAAGCCGACGCCGAGGCGGCGGACGTCGAAGAGAACAGCCTCGAGTCGGACTCCGAGCCACCGCAGGGAGAGGGCCTTCGCGCCAAGGCCCGCGTCCTGCTGGTCGACGACGAGGACCGCTTTCGCGCCTCGCAGGCCAAGCAGCTGGAGATCCGCGGCTATCGTGTCTTCGAGGTCGACAACGGCGAGGACGCGATCAAGATGGTGCGCCACAAGCACCCGCATGTGGTCGTGCTGGATCTCGCCATGCCCGGCATGGACGGCATCGAGACGCTCCGCGAGATCAAGAAGATTCGTCCCGAGGTGCAGGTGGTGATGCTGACGGGCCATGGCAGCATCGAGACCGCCCTGATCACGGGCAAATTCGATGTCTTCCACTACCTCCGCAAGCCCTGTCCGATGGACGAGCTGCTGCCCGTCGTCGATGCCGCCCGCAAGGAGTATGACTACGCGCTGGCCCGGCATGAGATCCCCAATCTGCGAAAGCAGCGAAACGTCAAGGGATGGCTCGTCGGCGTGCACAACGCGCGACCGGGTGTGATGATCCTCGGGGCGCTGCTGTTCGCGGCCATGGTGTTTTTGCCCGGACCTTCCGGCCTGCTCGCGATGCTCACGGCCGAAAAGACCGGCCAGCCGAGTGATCTCATCGCCGGCTACAGCGATTACACGAAGATGAAGTCCGGCGAGACGATCCCCGAGCACTACAGCAAGAAGTCCGACCTGGGGAACCAAAAGGCCGGACCGGACGGAAAGGTCGCCAAGGAGCCGCTGACGGCGACACAAACCGCCTTTCGCGCGCGGGTCATGGTCGGCGTATTGCTGGTCGCCGCGCTGTTCTGGGCGACCGGAGCGATTCCCGTCGGCATCACCGCGCTGCTCGTCGGCGGACTGATGTACTTCTTCGGCGTGCTCCCCCCGGACAAGGTCGCCAAGGCCTACGCCAAGGACTCCGTCATCTTCATCTTCGGCGTGCTGAGCCTCTCGGCGGCGATCGCCAAGACGGGCTTCGACCGTCGGATCGGCATGTTGCTGCTCGGCACCAGCACCTCGCTCCCGAAGCTGCTGTTCATCTTCGCCCCGCTCCTGGCGGTGACGGCCTCCTTCCTGAGCGAGCACGCCCTGGTCGCCTTTCTTGCGCCGATCCTGATGCTCGGCTACGCGGCCGTGATACGAACGGCCGGGCTCAAGCAAGACCGTCATCTCGTCGTCATGCTGCTTCTGCTGCTGACGTTCACGGCCAACATCGGCGGACCGGGTTCGCCGGCGGCCGGCGGCCGGAACGCCGTCATGCTCGGCATCCTGGCGGACTACGGCATTCAGGTGTCGTTCGCGCAATGGATGAAGTTCGGACTGCCGTTCGTGCCGGTCATGGCGATCGTCGTCGCGGCCTATTTCTTCGTCGTGTTCCGCCCGAAGCTCCAGATCAAGCACTTCGACATGGCGGCGGAGGTCCGCCGGGAGTCGGAGAAGATCGGCAAGATGACGCCGCAGGAGTATCGCACCGCCTGTGTGCTGGTCGTGCTGATCCTGCTGTGGGTCACGTGCAGCCAGTACGTCGGCATGGGAGGCCCGGTGATCGCCGCGATCGTCGCGTTGAACATCCTCGGCGTCTTGCGGTGGCGGGACATCAACGGCATCCACTGGGATGTCGTCGCGCTCTATGCCGGCGCCAGCGCGATGGGCTCGGGACTCGCCGCGACGGGCGCGGCGCTCTGGATCGCCAACGGCTTCGTCGGCATCTTGCCGGAGGCGCTCAAGACCGGCGAGGGGCTGGCCATCTCCGCCAGCTTCATCACCGGCATCCTGACGAACTTCATGAGCGACGGCGCGACGGTGGCGGCCATGGGGCCCATCACCGTCCCGATGGCGACGCTTGCCGGCGCGAGCCCGCTCAAGGTCGGACTGGCGACGGCCTTCAGCTCGTCGTTCGCGTTCATGTTCATCATCGGTACGCCCAACAACGCGATCTGCTACAGTATCGCCAAGGACCCGGAGACGGGCGAGCAGCTCGTCACCATGCGAGATTTCCTCGTCCATGGGACGGCCGTTCTGGTCCTGAGCCAGCTCGTGCTTTGGGGTTGGGCGTTCTTCGGGTATTGGCGGTTCGTGAGCTTCTAAGGTGTCGGCGGCAAGGAAGGAACCGTGTGGCACGGCCGCCTCCAGGCTTCGCTACGCTTCGCCGTGACAAGCCCGGCCGTGACCCGCAAGAAGGCCCAGCCGAGGGCGGCTGGGCCACACAAGGCGCAGCGGCTCGACTATTCAGACATTGCTGCGAATAGCTTAGGGTGGGCAGCGATTTGCGGAGCTAGCCATGGCGGAAGAAACGAAGATCAACCTCCTGATCGTGGACGACGAGCAGCTGTTTCTCGATTCCATGCGGAAGCGGCTGCAGGTCCGCGGGTTCAATGTCGTCACGGCCGACCGGGGCGAGAAGGCCATCGAGATCGCCCGACAAGAGCCGATCGACATTGCCCTTGTCGATCTGAAGATGCCCGGCATCGACGGCGAGGAGACCCTCGAGTCCCTCAAGCAGGAGCACGAGTGGATGGAGGTCGTGATCCTCACGGGACACGGCTCGGTCGACTCGGCCGTCGAGCTCACCAAGAAGGGCGCCTACCAGTACCTCCAGAAGCCCTGCGAGCTGGAGCGCCTCCTGGAAGTCCTGGCCGAGGCCTACAAGAAGCGCGTGATGAACAAGGCCCAGATCGCGGAGGCCCGCATCAATCAGATGCTCGACGTGGCCAAGAAGGGCTCACCGCTGGAGATCCTGCGCAAGCTCCGCGAGCTGGAGGAGAAGGGCGACTGACCGCCCGACTCGCCACCGCACGCTCTCGGCCCGGCTTTCGGGTGGTGCAATAGGGGCTATTTCGCGGGAACGGTGACGGCAGGCCGCGTGGGGGCGGCCGGATTCGTCGGTGCGGTGGCGGTGGCCGGGCGCTTCTCCGGCTGGGGCGGGAGCTCGTAGGGGGCATTCACGACGAGGGCCATCGCGCGTTCGATCGGGAGTCGAACGATTCGCTCCTCCTCGTCCACCCATCGATACTCGCTCAGGTGGGCCTGCTGCTCGGCGGTGAGGTCGATGATCTCCTGAGGAGGTCGCGCAAGGTCCCGCTCGCGGAGCTCGAGCTCCACCATGCCGAGATACCACACCTGCAGGCCGACGATGATCACCGCGGTCACCAACGCGCCCACAACGCCGACAACGGCGAGGGTGGCCGGTCGAATATCGCCCGTGTCGTCCAGTTGCACGATCCCTCCTTAGGCGTTCTCGAACGCCAGACTCTCGCCTAGCCGCGGGTCGGCCGTCGGCACCAGCGAGCACCGGCTCGCGATCCGAACCAGGCCGGCCACGTAGATCCCGCCGATGCCGAGGAAGCATCCGATCTCGAGCGGCCCCAGCGGGAGTCCTTTCGGGCTATACGTCGGCATGACCAGCCAGAAGACGTCGACCCAATGCAGGACCAGCACCCACGCGGCCCAGAAGACGAGCGTCGGCTTGCGACGCTTGACCCGCTGCGGCAGCAATCCCAAAAACGGCACGAAGAAGTGCCCGAACAGCAGCCCGAGCGAGACCCACTTCCACGGGCCTTGCTGCCGGACCAGGTAGTACTGCGTCTCCTCCGGCATGTTGGCGTACCAGATCAGCATGTACTGGCTGAACGCGATGTAGCCCCAGAAGAACACGAACCCGAAGAGCAGCTTGCCGAGGTCGTGATAGTGCTCCCTTGTGACGGCGCGCCGCAACAAGCCGCCGGCCTGCAAGCCGACGGTCGCGAGAATCACCACGCACAGGAAGGCCAACACGCAGCCCGTGAAATAGTAGACGCCGTAGATGGAGCTAAACCACCCCGGCGTCAGCGACATGAGCAGGTCGAAGGACGCGAACGTGACCGTGGCGCCGAAGAGCACGATCGCCAACCCGCTGAAGCGCGTCAGGCGAAGCGTCAGATCGGGATCGGCCGACGCGTCCTGTGCGACCGAACGATTCAGGAAGGTCCGCGCCAGAAGCGACCAGACCGCGAAGTACACCGCCAACCGAAGCAGGAAGAACGGCACGTTGAGATAGGGCTTCTTGAAGAGCAGCAGCTCGGCGTGCTCGGTCTCGGTCGGGTTGGTCCATTCGTAGAGCACGGTCACCGAAAGCGCGACCGGCAAGACCAGGATCGCCATGAGCGGCAGGTTGGCGGCGGCGATCTCCGCCAGCCGACGCACCACCACACTCCACCCCGCCCGCGCGAGGTGCTGGATCGTCACGAAGAACAGCGCCCCCAGCGAGATGCTCAGGAAGAAGCAGAAGCTCGTCAGATACGCGAAGCAGAAGCGCGCGAGATCGCCCATCACCAGGCCGATCACGATGCTCGCCGCCAGGGCGACCAGCCCCACCAGGCCCGAGATCGTAGACACGCGCCCCGCGCCCACGCCCAGATGGCGTGGTTCCTGCTCGATCTCATGGGGTTGGAGCTTGGCCACGTCCGTCTCCCTCGCCTACCGCAACCGGTTCCGCTGATCAGGCGGCACGTCGTCCACTCTGGCCCGCTGGCTTCGCTGAAGCGCCCGCATGTACAGGACGATCGCCCAACGATCCTCCGGCGGGATCTGCGGCCCGTACGCGGGCATCTTGCGGATCCCGTTGGCGATCGTGTTGTACAGATGCCCGACCTCCCGCTTGTACATCGTCTCCGTGTGGAACGACGTCGGCGGAACCCAGGTGCCTTCCTGCAGTCCCTGCGCCCGGATGGCCGTCGGGCCGTTGCCCTCTCCGGCCAGGCCGTGGCACGCCGCGCAGAAGACGTCATACCGCTCCCGCCCGCGCTCGATGAGCTCTCGCGTTACGGGCAGGGGATACTCTGTGACCCACGTCTCGCCGACCTTGCCGCGGCGAAGCGCCTCGTTGGCCTCCGGCCGGTCGCGGGCGACCGCACCCTCGACAGGCGGCCGCATCGCGCGACGGTCCGCAAACAACCGGTTCCGCGTCTGCGTCTCGAACCGTGGTTGGTTGTCCATGTCGGGCACGAGATGGATGCGCGGCTTCTCCGAGCGCGTGATCCGCGCCTTGGCGATCAAGAGCGGCGGCAGCAGCGCGATCGGGATCAAGATCGCCACCGCGGCGATCAGGATGTGTCGGAGACGTTGCGGCATCGTGTCAGTCCCAGACCTCCTCAACCACCTCGCTGCCCAGCGAGGTCAGTAGCGCCCGCGTCTGCTCGAGGTCGAATTTCGGATCGCCGGCCTCGATCGCGATGAAGAACCGGTCCTGCGTCGCCCGGCGGAATCGCTCGCTCGCAAAGAGCGGATGGTACGGCTGCGGCAGGCCGTTCAGGGCGAGCATGCCCACGAAGGCCGTGAGCGCCCCGAACAGGATCGTCAGCTCGAACGTCACCGGGATGTTCGCCGGGATGCTGAAGAGCGGCTTGCCGCTGATGATAATCGGGTAGTCGACGGCGTTCATCCACCACTGCATGAGCATGGCCAGGCCCGCGCCGGTGACGGCCGCCCCGAAGACCAGATACGGCAAGATCGTCGACCGGATGCCCATCGCCCCGTCGAGGCCGTGCACGGGGAACGGCGAGTGGCAGTCCCACTTCCCGTAGCCCGCATCGCGGACGCGCTCGGCCGCCAGGGCGAAATCGTTCACGTCCTCGAACTCCGCCAGCAGGCCGTAAAGCTGCTTCGTGGTCTCGCCGCCGGTCGGATCGGGCGTCGTCGGCATGTCGTGCGCATCAGACATCGCCCGCCTCCTTTCCGTCCGCGTGGCCGCGCTCGTCCTCCTCGTCGTGATCGTGCGCGTCGGGCACGTCGCCGTGGTAGTCGCCGACGCTGACGTGCTCGCCGTGCTTCAGATGGGCCTCCGGCAGCACCGTCTTGACCTCGGCCATCGCCACCATCGGCAGGAATCGCACAAACAGCAGGAACAGCGTAAAGAACAGGCCGAAGCTTCCGATGAACGTCGTGACGTCCACCCATGTCGGCTTGTAGTAGTCCCAGCTCGACGGCAGGAAGTCGCCGCTCAGCGACGTCGCGATGATCACGAACCGCTCGAACCACATCCCGATGTTGACCACCACCGAGATGACCATCATCACGACGAGGTTCGTCCGCAGCCGCTTGATCCAGAGGAATTGCGGCGCGACGACGTTGCACGTCACCATGATCCAGTAGGCCCAGGCGTACGGGCCGAACATGCGGTTGACGAAGGCGAACAGCTCGTACATGTTTCCGCTGTACCACGCGATGAACAGCTCGGTGACGTAGGCGTAGCCCACGATGCTACCCGTCGCGAGGATCAGCTTGTTGAGGTTCTCCAGGTGGTGCAGCGTGATCAATTCCTTCAGGCCGAAGAACTGGCGCGCGGGCACGATCAGCGTGATCACCATCGCGCAGCCGCTGAAGATCGCACCGGCCACGAAGTACGGCGGGAAGATCGTCGTGTGCCAGCCCGGGAGCTGGGCGACGGCGAAGTCGAAGCTCACCACCGAGTGGACGCTGACGACGAGCGGTGTCGCGAGCCCCGCCAGCAGGAGATAGGCGACCTCGTGACGGTGCCAATGTCGCTGCGAGCCCCGCCAGCCCAGCGCGAAGATGCCGTAGGCGATCTTGCGGATCCTGCCCGTCGCGCGGTCGCGAAGCGTCGCCAGGTCCGGCACCATGCCGACGTACCAGAACATCAGCGAGACGAACATGTAGGTATTGACCGCGAAGACGTCCCACAGGAGCGGGCTGCGAAAGTTCGGCCACATCTGCATCTGGTTCGGATAGGGGAACAGCCAGTAGACGACCCAAATGCGGCCGACGTGAATCGCCGGGAAGATCCCCGCGCACATCACGGCGAAGATCGTCATCGCCTCGGCGAAGCGGTTGACGCTCGTCCGCCAGCGTTGGCGGAAGAGATAGAGAATCGCCGAGATCAGCGTGCCGGCGTGGCCGATGCCGACCCAGAACACAAAGTTGACGATCGCCCAGCCCCAGGCGACGGGCATGTTGAGCCCCCACACGCCGATGCCCGCGAAGATCATGTAGACCACGCTGACGCCGAGCAGGCCGAGCATCGCCACCGCGACGGCGAACGCGACGTACCATGCCTTCGGCGGCGTCGTCTGCTCGGCGATGCCGCAGACCTTCTCCGTGATCGTCGAGAAGGTGTTGTTCCCGAGGACGAGGCGCGGCCGATCCCTCGGGTCCTTCATCGTGTTGTCGATCTCGTCGAAAATCGCCGTGCTCATGGGTTTTCGTCAGTACCAAAGATGCCGCATTTCCTCTGATGGGTGGCTCGCCGCGCTTCACCCTTTATGGGTGGCCCACGGCTTTAGCCGTGGGGGACACGAATCTCCGGTCGAATTCGCGTCCCCCACCTCTGAAGAGGTGGGCCACCCGACCGACGGGCTAGCCGGTCGATCCTTTCCGATTCCCCTACAGGTGTTCGTCCTTCTTGCCATGCCCATGCCCCGCGCCGTGTGCGGGCTTCTTCTCGTGACCGTGCCCGCCGTCGAGCGCTTCGTTCGGGTTCCGGAGACGAGCCAGATACGCCGTCCGCGTCTTGAGGTTCAGTCCCGCCAGCAGGTGGTACGCCCGGTTGCTTTGGTGCAGCTTGCTGACGCGGCTGTTCGGATCGGCCAGGTCGCCGAAGACGATCGCGCCCGTCGGACACGTCTGCGCGCACGCCGGCGTGATCTCGCCGTCGCGAATCGGACGGCGCTCGTTCTTCGCGGGGATCTTCGCCGCCATGATCCGCTGCAGGCAATACGTGCACTTCTCCATCACGCCGCGGCC
>CAZKCX010000132.1:0-12259 GCA_964550865.1 uncultured Planctomycetales bacterium | reverse complement strand
TCGTAGGCGCGGACGTACCGCTGGAGCGAATGGTAGTCGGAGGCGGTGCCGGGGATTTGCCCCGGACCGGGCTGGAAGGTCCCGCCGACGGCGTCGATGCTGAACTTGGGCTTGTCCAGCGCGAGCGGGAAGGCGAGATACCCCGCCTCCGGCTTGGTGTTGCCCGGCTTGTGGACCGTCAGGCGGATGTCGACCCGCGGGACCCCCCGCCGCAGCGACAGCTCATAGCTGACAGTGTGCCCGTCGGCGATGCGGCCATCGACGAGAATGCTCTTGACCAACGGGCCGTCCTGTCCGCGCCGCACGCTGACGCCTTGCATGACGGTACGGTCGAAGCGGATGTTCTTCCGGTGCGGCCAGAACACGCCCCTGGCGTCCACCCGTTCGTAGATGTACTGGAGGAGCTTCCACTTGTCCTTGCCGACGAGCTCGCGGTCGGTCTTCTTGTCCCGCAGGCTGAAGAGCCCGCCCGTCTTGGGATCGACCTCCACCCAGTAGTACGCATTCTGGATCGCCTTGTTGCCGGCCCGCTGGAGCGTATCCGGGAGTTTGGCCTCCGGTGCGTTCTCGTCGATCCGCAGGACGCGATAGCCCAGCGGGAGAACGGGCGGGACGTCAATGGCGTACGTGCTGTCGTAGATCGGCGCGCCGCCGAGCTTCTGCATCGCGACCGGCTTGCCGGTGACCGCATCGACGAGCCGAAACGCTTTTCGTCCGTAGGTCGCGGGTGCGGGGATGCGGAAGATCTTCACGCCGCCCCGCGCCCAGGAGGCCGGGTTCTGGATCACCAGCGATGGCGATTTCGTGGGGATGCGCTCCGCGCGTGCCCGCCGGGCCGCGTCGAAGATGGAGGCCGTCAACATGGACGCCTCATACGCCTGGGCCGACTTGTAGCCCCATTGCGCCTTGGTCATCCAGCTGTCGGGTTGGCTGATGCTGCCGGCGTAGCCCCACGTGTGCTCATCGAACATCAGCGTGCGGCGGATCGCGTGTCGGATCTTTCCGGGGAGATCCCGGTAGGCTTCCTTGCCGAGCGACGAGGCGAGCAGCGCCAGCCCGGCTTGAAGCTTCTCGTGCGTTTCGCGGATGAGGGCGACTTCCTGCACGGCCGTGCCGTTGCCGTCCGCCCACCAGTCGCACCAGGCCTTGCGAACGCGCGGCAGCTTGTCGCCGTCCTTGGCCTCCACTGCGCGGAAGAACTCACGGATCGTCGCCACGCGGAGCGTTGGGCTCGCATAGCGGGAGTTCCAATCCCTGACCAGGTCGCAGACGGTCGGGCTCGGCCACGCATCGTCGGTGTGGTAGCCGGACATCTGCAGCAAGACCTCGTCATGCGGATAGCCTCGCCCCACGAGCGAATCCAGATAGCCGGACAACCGTCCCGCGACCGCAGACGGATCCGTCGTCGTGCCGAAGTAGTTGCCGGCCATGTAGTGCTCGCCCCGCCAGGTCAACACGGATGACCCGTCGGGCGCTTCCCAGTGCAGTCCCGTCGGGCGATCGAAGGGCACGATCGACCTTGTGCGGTTGATGCCCGTCGCAAAGTACTTCACGCCGCAGCCGCGGAGCAGTCGAGGCAGGGAGAGCGCGTAGCCGTTGACGTCGTTCTGCATGGCCGAGACGATCTCCGCCCCGAGCTCGCGTCGCAGCCGGGCGATGTTCTGGAGCGAGTGAATGAAGACCTGCTCGGTCGCGAGATCGGTCATGTTCATCGGCAGGGCCGCCAACTCGATCTGCCCGTCGGCGATGGCCCGTCGGAGGCGGTCGACCTGTCTCGGGCACCGCGTGTCGAGGAACAGCTCGACCGACCAGGTGGCCTCACAGGTCCAGCGGAACTTGGCGTCGTCGGGATAGTCGCGCGTCGCCTCGGCGTAATCGATGGCGGCGTCGATGAAGTCCACGAGTCTCGCGGCAAGGGCCGCCTGCGTGTCGGGATAGCCCACATCGGAGTGCGTGTGCTGCACCAGGAAGATCCGCCACGGCCGAACGGGTTTGAGGTCGATGGTCTTCTTCAGCGTCCGCTTGCCGGCCTGGAAGACCAGTTGGGCCTGCGCGGGTTCCTTGACGGGTGGGACGGAGAGGACGACCCGTCGCCCGCCGAGCTTGGCTTCGGGCACCTCTTGGGCGATGGTCCGGCCGGCCAGGTTCAACGTCAGCTTGCCGAGGCGTCCACAAGCCCCGATGGCCACTTCGATCTCCTGGCGCGGCCCGGCGTCGGTCTTGATCAAGAACGGCCGCGGCGTGGCGCTCAAGCTCGCCTGGATCTGCTCTTCGGAGACCCGCTCCAGACGAACGGCGTCGTAGAGCATCCACGAGCCCTTCGTATTGCGGATCTCAATGATGTTCTTGCCGACCTTGAGCAGATTGCCGGCCATTGCGATGGTGGCGACGTGCTCCTTTCCCCCGGCGGGGTCTTGGAGGCTATTGTCACCGCCGCCGCGGGGCGTCTGAATGGTCGTGCATTCGCCGTTGATGCACACATCAAGGGAGGGAGGGCTGCCCCGGTGGGTGTCCACTAGATCGATCAGGAGCCGCGCGGGTCCGCCGATGGGCTCGGTCAATTCGAACTCCACGCGGAAGGTATGGGCCTTGCTCCGTGCCCAGGCGTCCGCCGGACCCGGATGGATAAACGGCCACGCCTTGACCGGATCGTCGTGGCCGACGTTGAAGACGGCGTCGCTCGGGAAGCGGCGAGGGTACTTGGCGTATTCGCGGGCGATCGCGAACTCGCCGTAGTTGTTGTCGGGCTTGCCGATCTGCCAGAGGACGTTGGCATCGGCAAGGGTTTGCACCGCGGTGCCGAGGGCTACGATGAGTGTCAGGATTCCGGTTCGCATATTGTTCGCTCCTTTCGACGACTGGGACGGGACGGGTTCGATCCGCGTCCCTCAGCCGCAGTGGGCTCACCATCCTTTGGGAATGTCCATGAAGTACCCGCTGATCTGCTTGCTCTTGGGTCGAATCTCGTAATCGACGACAAACCGCCGCTCGGGGCTCAGCTTCACCGACACCGGGTAGCTTGCGTCGGCGATCGGCTTGCCGTCGGGTCGATATTGGTAACACGGGATGCGGTCGTCCACCTCCCACTTGACGCAGCGATCGTCCGCGGGCCGCACCATCGAGACCGAGACCATTCGTCGGTCGGCATAGGTCAGGATCGGCCGGCCGCGGTGCATCGACAGATTGGGCGGGGACGGGGCCCTTTCGCTCCGGACGTTGGTGAGCAGCGGCTCGCGCCAGGTGCGGCCTGCGTCGCGGCTCTCGGTCGTCCAGAAGTGTCCGTCGCGCGACGGATGGCTGTTTCGGATGAGGCCGATGATGCGTTTGGGCTCAACCTCGATCGCGTCCCATTCGTCGCCGATGAAGCCGGCCACGTCGGGCACGCGTATAGTCTTCCAGGTCTTCCCGTCGTCGGACGATAGGGCGGCCAGCGAGCCGTTGCCCGGTGCCACATAGTACGGGATCAGGATGTCGCCGGTGCTGAGGGCGATCGGCGCGGATCGCGTGCGGGCGTTGCGCTCGTCGATGGCGATGTCGTCCTCCCAGCTCCGGCCGCCGTCGGTGGAACGGATGACGCGCGACTTCGACACCTTCTTCGCGGTGTAGGTATTGTAGCAGACGAGGATCGTGCCGTCGGGCATCTCCGCGACGGCGGCGTTTCGGTCGTCCACGCCGCCGTGGTCGATGACGACCCGCGCGGGCGACCACGTCTTTCCGCCGTCCGCGCTGTCGGCGATCATCACGCGGCCCGTCGGGCTGAAGCCGTGTACGCCGTCGTCCCGCCAGACACACAGCAGCCGGCCCTTCTTGGTCCGCGTCACCCACGGCCAGCCGGGGTAGTTTCCGCGGTAGACGACGACGTCGGGTCGGGTCTTGGCTTGCATGATTTCTCCGGTCGGGTTGCGCAGGCCTGGGTATCCGCGCGAAAGCAATGGGTTTTCCCAGCACGGAAGCCTACCTTGCGCGATGAAGACGATCAACTCCGCAGCGGAACCGTACGCGAGTGTTCGTCGGGAGGGCACGGCAGACGTGCTCCCACTGGAAGCGAGATAGGCCCCGGTGGTACACTCAATGGCAGACCTGAGGAACAGCCATGATCGAATCGGTCCACTTCAAGAACTTCAAGGTCCTGCGCAATACGACGCTTCCGCTCGGGCGCTTCACGTTGATCGTCGGACCTAACGGCAGTGGGAAGACGACTGCGCTTGAGGCGATCTGCGCCCTCATCAACCCCGGAGTTGCGCAGAAGCCCGAGAGAGTTTTCAGCGCGGGAGTACGTAGCTCCGAGACGCCGTCTGCCAGAGTAGAGGCAATTCTCGGCGACCCCTTCCGGGGAAGTAGATTGGGGCTTCTGTGGAACTCAGCGGGGGTAGAGACTGTCCGCCACGGAGACAATGCCGTTCCTGAAAGCGATCTGCAGAGGGCACTGTCGCCGGCGAGAATCTTCTCGCTGGAAGCCACGCGAATCGCAGGACCTGTAGACCTGGCGCCCGGAATCAAACTTGAGAAAGACGGAGCCCACCTCGCGGGAGTTCTGGATGCCTTGCGAGACAGGGATCCGGAGGCATTTGAAGCCCTCAATAGGGAACTGCGCGAGTGGCTTCCTGAATTCGATCGGGGTCCTCTTCAGCATTCCGTCATCGGGCAGCAGGGCATTCCAGTTGCGGCTCAAGGACAGTGGTCAGGAGATTCCTGCGCACGATTTGTCGCAGGGGACGCTTCTCGCCCTTACGATCTTGACCTTGGTACATCTGCCAGACCCACCACGCATCCTCTGTCTCGAAGAGCCCGATCGCGGCATTCATCCCCGGTTGCTTCGGCAGGTGCAAGATGCGCTGTATCGTCTGGCGTATCCCGAGAACTACGGACACGAACGTGAGCCCGTACAGGTGATCGCCACGACGCATTCCCCCGTCATGCTCGACCTCTACCGGGAGCATCCCGAGGAGATCGTCATCGCCAACAAGGTGGGAAACGATGTGAAGTTCGAGCGGCTTGTCGATCAGCCCAACATCCAAGAGATCCTGGGTGAGGGCAGCCTCGGAGAGATCTGGTACTCGGGGATTCTCGGAGGGGTTCTGATCGAGTCATGAAGGTCGCCATCCTCAGCGAGTCTTCTGCAGACGAGGCGGCCGTTCGCGTGCTCGTCGATGCCCTGATCGGAGGCGCGACCGAGGTCCCCGCTCGGCCCCGATTGCAGTCCCGTGGTTGGCCGGGACTGATGAATGTCCTACCCACGATCATCGGGCATCTACATTACCGCACAGACTGCGAAGCGCTCGTGGTGGTCTGCGACTCGGACCAGGCGCCGCTCCACCGCGCGGAAGTGGCCATCGCCCGGGCCACAGCACTCACGAACATCCTCCATGCCTTCGAGAGGGCCTTCCCTAGCGGGTTCGGTTCGCTGGCCGAAGAGATCCGGAGTTGGAGGGCGTGACAGCCTCTACCTTCCCGCCACGACGGACGGGAACTGCTCGGGCATCATGTGCGGGATGAACATCGCGTTGACGTATTCATCCTGGAACTCGTTCGTCAGGTTCAGTTCGATGATCCGCGGTGTGCGAGCGATCCTCTCGAAGTCCCGCCAGGCCTCGGCGTCGACCAATCCCACGACCGCGCCGGCCAGCGAGCCGTTGCCGAGCACGCGGTAGCGCTCCACCGGCAGGTCCGGCAGCAAGCCCATCGCGATCGCGCTCCGCAGGTCGATGTGCTTGGCGAATCCGCCCGCGAGGTAGAAGCGATCCACGTTCGCCATCGCGAGGCCTGCATGCTTGAGCAGGACCACGATGCCCGCGTACGTGGCCGCCTTGGCCTGGAGCAGCGTCGCGATATCCCGCTCGTCGACGACGATGTCGGACTGCTTATCCTCGGTGTCCTCGCACGGAACGACGACGTAGCCCATGCAGACGCCTTGCTCGGTCTCGATCGGACGTAGGCGGTCCGTCCGATCGGCCAGTGCGCGATGGAACCGGCCCGTCTCATCCAAGAGGCCCATGCGACGCGTCTCGGCGATGAGATCGATCAGCCCGCTGCCGCAGATTCCGACCGGTGCGTGGCCGCCGATGACGTCCACCTCCGCCTCGAACGTCTCCTTGTCGATTCTCAGGTGTTCGATCGCCCCGTTGCTCGCCCGCATGCCGCTGCCGATGCGTCCGCCCTCAAAGGCCGGGCCGGCCGCGGTGGCGGTCGCCATCAACTCTCCGCCATGGCAGACGGCGATCTCGCCGTTCGTGCCGAGATCGAGGATGACGGCAGATTCGTTCTTGCCCATGACCCCGGAGACGAAGATGTCGCTGACGATATCCCCCCCGACGTACGCGCTGATGGCCGGCACGACGTCGACGAAGCCGGCCGGGTTCATGCCCACGTCGAGCTTGCCCGCCCGAACGGGGCCCGGACCGTGGGCGACCGGCTGAAACGGAATACCTCCCATATTCCGTGGGTCGATGCCGAGCAGCAAATGGGCCATGATCGTGTTGCCGGAGACGACCATCCTCGACACGTCTTCGATCCGGATGCCCTCGTCGTGGCACAGGAGTCGCACGAGGCGGTTGATCGTCTGGTCGATCACGAGGCGCTGCATCTCGGCCAGACCGCCCTCGCGTTGCGCGTAGACGATACGCGCGGCCACGTCGTCCGCGCGCTGTACCTGCTGATTGTAGCAGCTCGCCGAGTTGAGCAGCTTGCCCGTCGTCAGGTCAACGAGGCTACACACGGCGGTCGTGGTTCCGATGTCGACGGCCACGCCGTAGAGGGCCTCGGTGCGGTCGCCTGCTTCGACGAGGATCAACTCCCACAGTCCGTCCCGCCTCGCCAGCGTCGCGGTGATCTTGTGATCGGCGTCGGGCAGCGTCGCGGGCAGGCGACGGAGGACCTCCAACGTCGGCCGAAGGGGTCGGGGCATGCCGTGTTCTTCGCCCAAGGAGCGTGTGATTCGTTCGAAGTCGCCGAGGGAGTCTTCCATGGTGGGGGCGGGGAGCTCAAGATACGCCTTGCGGACGGCGGGCCGCACGGTGAGTGCCGACTCCAGGTCGTAGTCCACGACGACCTTCTCGCCCGTCTCGACCAGTGACCGTCGGGGCACGCGGATGCGCCAGACGTCCGAGACGATTCGCGTTTGACAGCCCAGCACCCGTTGCTTCGTGCCTTCCGCGATCGTGATGTCCTCATCACCGCGACGGAAGGTGCCATCGAGGAGATCCACCGCGCATCCGCCGCACGTGCCTTGCTGGGCACAGCTCGTGTCGAGCAGGATGCCGGCCAGCTCCGCCGCCTCGGTGATCAGACAGCCGTTGGGCACCTCCACTTCGGTCCTGCGTTCCTTCGACTCAAACTCAAACGTACCGCGCGAAGCCATGTTGCCGCCTTCCCTGTTGTCGATAATTGATGAACGCGGGCCAAACCTGGCGCCCGCAAGGGTAGGTTATATCGGCATCCGCCAGGGCTGACCAGGGACGAACTCCGGTTGGGATTGCCGTTCCTTGGGCTCGCCGAGAAACGCGCGAACGACGTACTCGGTGATGCCCTGCCCCCGGAGGGCCTTGCGGAACTCCAGCGGATCGCGCCGGCGATACCAGCGGCCCATCGAGCCGGGGCCTTCGAGCTTGTAGCCGGCGCGTCTCGAGAGCTTCGATTGCCAGAGGAAGCGCCCCGTCGATACGTCCACGATGCGGATGTCGTAGTCGATGGTGACGTCCGTGCGACGAACGGGCCCGACCTTCCGCGTGCCGACGGTCTGCCGGCGCGCCTCCACGACCTTCATGGTACAGTCGATGATTTCGACGAGCAGGAACAGGTCCGCTCCGCACATGCGACCGACCTCCGCGGCGACCTGCGGCCTGCGCAGATCCAGCCATTGCACGCCCGCGTCTCGGATCGCTTCCTGGAATTCGTCGTCTTCGACCAGGACAAACCAGCCGGTGCTCGTCAGGCCCGTTTCCAGCTCACGCTGCACCGCGGCCGGCAGCTTGGGGAGATAGTGGCATTCGAGGCGGAAGCCGGGGATTTCCTGGCGCTCGACACGCTTGTGCTGACGGCTCAGCTCTCGGCGGAAGGCCTTGAAGTCGTCCCGGCGGCCGGTGTGCTCTACCAGGACCGCGAGGGTGGAGATCTGTTGGGGCCGCTCGGCGGGCGGTGGGGCGGGCAACGGCTCCACCCACCACTCGAACGGCGGGGCCTTGGCCGCGCTCTGGCATCCCGCCGCCAGCGGGAGGGCGCAGGCCGCGAGGAGCGCGTTTCGCCTGATTCGGGAGATTGCTCGACATCGTCTCGTCGAACACAAGGTACCGCGAGAGACGGGCTGTCGCCGAACGCGCTCCTGCTGGAATCGTTTGCTCATCGGCGGATGGTCGCTCCTGCGTTATGTCCCAAGCCATTCGCAACAATGCCTGGACAGTCGAGCAGCCTTGCCTTCTGTAGCCCAGCCGCCCTCGGCTGGGGTCCTTCAACGGTTCACGGCCGGGGGCGGCCGTGCCACACTGTCCGATCCTTGCTGCAGGCGGCTCAGGTGCTGACCCGGCGGGGTCCGGCCGAGCCTCGCGATCGCTCCTCGTTCTTCCCGCGAAAACACCCGGCGATCGTCTGCCCACAGTCCGGACACGCACCGTCGTCGAGGTGATAGGCCGAGACGTGGAAGCCCCGGCGTTCGATCAAGCGCCTGCCGCACGACGGACAGCACGTGTGCTCCGTCTCGCCGACGAGGCCGGGCAAGTTTCCCGAATAGACGTGCCGCAGGCCCGCGGCCTTTCCGATTTCATACGCCCGCGCCAGCTTTTCCGGCGGGGTGGCGGGGGTGTTTTCGTTGTACATCGGGCGATACGCGGTGCAGTGCCAGGGGATATCCTCGCTGACGGAGGCAACGAACTCGGCCATCTGCTCGAGCTCGTCCTCGGTGTCGTTGAAGTTGGGGACCACAAGCGTTACCACCTCCACCCAGAACCCCATCTCGTGGGCCCGACGGATCGTGTCGGTGACGGCTTCAAACTTTCCGCCCAATTCGCGGTAGCTGTCCTTATCGAAGCACTTCAGATCGATGTTGAACAGCTCCATGTGGGGGCGAAGGTACTCCAGCACTTCCGGCGTGCCGTGGCCGTTGCTCACGTAGCCGCACACCATGCCCTCGGCCGTTGCGAGCCGGAAGACCTCCATCGACCATTCGCTCGTGATGAGCGGCTCGTTGTACGTGCTGGTGATCATGGGCACGGCGTTTCGCTTGGCGATGTCCACGATCTGCTCGGCCGAGCAGTACTGGAGGGATGCGTCGACGACTCGATCGTCTCGAAGCGCCTGGCTGGTCACCCAGTTCTGGCAGAACCGGCAGTGGAAATTGCAGCCGAGCATGCCGAACGACAGCGCCTCCTCTCCCGGGAAGACATGGTAGAAGGGCTTCTTCTCGATCGGATCGACCGCGAGCCCGGAAACATATCCTCCCGGGGCACGGAGCTCGCCGTCCCGGTTGAACCGCATCAGACAGACGCCTGACTTGCCGGGGCGGATATGGCAGCGATGGGCGCAGGCCGCGCAGTGCACCGACTGATCTTCGTCCCTACGGGTGAGTTCCGGGGCCGCGCCGATCGTGTGCTCGTAGACCAACTCGCGTAGTTGCGTGCCGGGACTCATCGGAACCTCCAAGCGCCGGGAATGGTGCGTCCGGGATTATACCGCCTACTGCTTGGATGGCGCAACTCCTCTGCGGGCATTTGCCCCCTTCCCGTTTGAATCGTAGGTTCTCATTGGCCCTGCAGGGGCCCGGTGCGATCGCACCGCGGGGGGAGTGCCTATGCTGTCCGTCTTGCAGACAGCCCTTGGCGGCATGATGCGGAACCAGCGCGGCATCGAGGTGACCGCAAACAACGTCGCCAACGTCAACACAGACGGTTACCGGACGCAACGGCTCGACTCGGCCACAGGTCGCGTCGAGGCCGTCGACGATACACCCAAGCCGAAGGACTGGCCCGAGTCGCATCCGTACAACGACGTCGACCTGACACGTGAGATGGTCAATCTCAAACGGTACGAGATCGGCTACAAGGCCAACGCGAAGGTCGCGAAGGTCGCCGACAGCATGGCCGGCGAGCTTCTCGACATGTTCGGCTAGTCCGGGGACGCATCCGGTAGACCATCCTGTGCCGCCTCGGACGTCGGCTCGGCGTCGTTCGGGCGGCGTTTGCCTGCGCCGGCGCCCGTCGCCGCATGCTACCGCTCCACTTGAGGTTTGCCCATCCGTTTTCGGACGAGGCGATAGGCCTCGCTTTGCCGGGTGCGCGGTTCGATGCTAACGTAGTGTCCGCGCGGAGCGCAGACGGAGCACCGCAGGGAGCCGAACGCATGGACTTCGACATCATCGAGGAGGCCCGCATCGACGAAATGGCCGCGCTGGTGAACCGTGTCTGCACACTGGAAGGCGGCAGGTTCACGCCGGCACTACTGCGGCAGCGTCTTTGGGACTTCCCGCACAACCTTCCCGAGGCTCGCCTCGGCGCGTTCGACAACGGTCGGCTCATCGGCGTCATGATCGGCGGGCTCAAGGACCAGCTAGGCCGGCTCCGGGTCTTCGGCGTCGATGCCGCCTATCGGGAGCGGGGCATTGCCCGCCGAATGCTGGAGCGCGTGGAAGAGATCCTACGAGGGCGTGGCGCGACCGAGATGGCGGCCCTCTACAGCGCTCCGGGGTACTTCATGCCGGGGCTCGACCCTCGCTATACGGAGGGTCTTTGTTTCTTGCAGAAGAGCGGATACGAGCGCTGCAACGTGGTTGCGAACATGATTGTCTCGCTCGAGCCAGGCTCCCGTTTCGCGCGGGCGGCGTGCGAGGTCGAAGGCAGCCTTCGGGACAAGGGGATCGTCCTCCGCCGTGCCGAGCCGGGCGACCGGGTCACGATGGCGGAATGGATGCGCCGGCACTTTCCGGGCGGCTGGGAGCTCGAGGTCGACCTGACGTTTTCCTTCGATCCCATCCCGCTCTGGCTGGCGTTTCGGGAGGACGCGGTCGTCGGGTTTGCGATGTACAACGTGGAGCTCTTCGACGGCGGATTCGGGCCGACGGGGGTGGACGCCTCGCTCCGAGGGACGGGCGTGGGCCGGGCCCTGCTGCTGCGGACGCTGGCGGATGTGGAAACGCACGGGCACGAGGAATGCGAGATCGCCTGGGTGGGACCCGTCGGGTTTTATGCCCGCGTCGTCGGCGCCCAGATCAACCGAACGTTCTGGCAGATGCACAAGATGCTGAGCTCGTAGAGGATGTGCCGGGGATGGTGTGGCCCGCCCGCGGGCGTGGGGCCTCGATGGCGTTCGTTTCCCGTCTGGAAGGGCGTTATCCCTTGATGTTCGTCTCGCCATAGATGATGCGCTGCATGACCGCGACAAGGGGGCGTCCGGCCTCGTCGAGTTTCTCGCGGATCTCCTGCGTCTCGATCATTTCTCCGGCCTTGAGGCGCTCGGAGTACCCGTCCATGACCTTCTTCAGCGCGGCCACGATCTTGTCGGTGTCCGCCTTGATCTCGTCGACGACTGCGGGGTCGGCTTTGGCGTCAGGGTCTTCCGTGAGCGGCAGATTCACTGTCCAACTCACATCATCGCGGACGACCTTCGTGGAGACGGTCTTCTTCTTTCCCGAGGGCATCGGGATCTCGAGCTTGAGCAAGGCGGTCTTGCCGTCGAACTGGAAGTCCTTTTCCTTGGCGGGCCCCATGATGATTTTCGTCAGGCCCGGGACGTTGGTCAGGGTCTTGTTCTCCAGCATCAGGGCCAGGTCGCGATGCGCGGAGACCTTGAGCACGTTGATGAGCTGCTCCCGCGAGGGATCCAGCGATTGCAGGCTCTTGAGGATCGGCTCGTAGGCGCTGTCGATCATGTCGAAGAGGCGATCGCGTTTCTCCATTCGGGTCAGGTGGAAGACTCGCTTGATCGCGCGCTTCGCGGCCCGCTCCCCGGGAATGACGCCGCCCGGTCCCGCCACCGGCGCCGGGGTCTCCTTCTGGCAGCCCATCAGGCCGGCCAGGGCGATCACACTCGAGAGAAGGACCGTTCGAACCGTTTGCTTCATCGCGCTGCTCCTCGCTTCTGCGTCTGATTGTCCTCGGCAAGCCGCGCGGGCCGGAGACGATCCTCTCCCTCCGCTTGCGCGGCCGTGGCCGCTAAGCGTAGGGTTTTTCCATCGAAGAAGCAAGCGTTGGCAAGCGGAACCGTCGGCAGGTGGGTGCGTGCCATTCTGGGCGGACGGGCGTTCCCGTAGCACGGGCGTCTCGCCCGTGAGTTCACC
>CAZKCX010000131.1:0-12279 GCA_964550865.1 uncultured Planctomycetales bacterium | reverse complement strand
CCCGCAACGTCCCCGGCGCATGCGTTCCGTCCATCGTCGATCGCCGTTCCCGCTACCGGCTTTGTGCAGTACTCGTCGACCGTCGCCCGAAGCAACCGGAGCATCGCATCCTTCTCGTAGTCGGTGATGCGCAGCTTCCGGACGTTGGCCCCCTTTCGATCCAGCGCCTCGCGGAGTCGCGCGGAGGCCAGGAACTCAGCAAGTGGCTTGCCCGTCTCCGTCTCGCAGAGGTCGCTTAGTTCCTCGAGCTGCCCCGGATCCTCTCGACAGGCGCGAACGATCCGCGTTAGGTCGCGCACGCCCCGGGACGGCCTGTCCGATTGGGCCTCTGTCAGGGCGGCCTTGAGCTGTGTCGGACGATCCGGAGGTACCGTCTCCTTCTCGTCTTCGGGAGGGGGACCGGCTGTTTGCTCCGACCCTTCGGCCTTCCGGGACAGGGCGGGGTCCTGGAAGTCGCCGATCTCAATCCTCGCCACGTGGATCAGACGGTATTTCTTGGTGATGGAGAGCTTCCCTCCCGCCCGCTCGACGCGAAGGTACACGTGCTCACCGTCCTTCTCGACCACCTTGCCGTACTTGACCTGGCCGTTCTCTAAGGTCACACGGTCGGCCCGGGCGGGGAACGGCAGCAGCGCCGCAAGCGCCAGCGCGGAGAGGATGCGAAATCGATAGGACATGCCCAAACCTCCCACCTGTCCCGAAGGCTCCTTCGTGCCGCTGGGCGCATTATATTCGGGGCCTGCGCGTCCGCAATGGACTCACGTGGCGTCCCGACTGGGCGATCTCCCATCGTGGGTGGCAATGATCCCGGCATCACGCCTATGATGACGTTCGCCGAGGGGGGAGTGATCGAGAAACGACCGCCCTTTGAAGCCTTCAGGGGAGACGAACATGGATCAAGGCGTGGCGATTCCAAGGATCCTCGCGATCAACCCGGGCTCGATGTCGACGAAGGTCGCCGTCTTCGCCGATGCGGATAGCCTGCACGAATCGGAGGTCTCCCATGATGTGCCGAAGGTGGAGACGTTGGAGGATCGTAGGGCGCAAGTCGTTCATCTCTCCGAGTTGATACGCGAGATGCTGGCCGATGCGGGGATCGGAGACATCGACGCGGTGGTCGGGCGCGGCGGTTTCCTCCCGAGGCCCAAGGACAAGCTGGCGGCAGGCACGTATGTGGTCGCGGAACGGATCAAGGGGCGGATCTTCGTGGACGAGCGGATGGTCTCAGCGGTCCTCGAACGTCCGGAGATGCATCACGCGAGCAATCTGGGAATTCCCGTCGCCGCGACGCTGGCCGAGGAATTCGGTGTCCCGGCGTATACGGTCGACCCCGTGGTGACCGACGAGTTCCCGCCCGAGGCGGAGATCTCGGGCTACGCCCCGGTCCGACGTGTCAGCACGTCGCATGCCCTGAGCACCCGCGCGGCCGCGCGACGTGCAGCGGAACAACTGGGCAGGCCGATCGAGCAAACGCGATTCGTCGTCGTGCACATGGGCGGAGGCATCACGGTGGCGGCGGTGCGGCACGGAAAGCTTGTCGACAATAGCATCGCGCTGTTGGGCGGCGGGCCCTTCACGCCACGACGCGTCGGTCATCTTGATGTGTCGGCCGTCATGGACCTGTGCTATTCGGGTGAGTTCACGCGGGAAGAGCTTGCGGCGGAGCTCACGAAACGAGCCGGACTGGAATCGTACCTTGGCGAGCACCGCATGGAGGTCATCGAGGAGCGTGTGGCCGGCGGAGACGTCCAGGCCGACCGCGTCGTCGAGGCGATGGTGTATCAGATCGCCAAGGAGATCGGCGCGATGATGGTGGCTGCCGGCAACGATCTCGATGCGATCGTCCTGACGGGCGGCTTGGCGCGGAGCAAGCTCGTTCTGAGCCGGCTTGAAGCCCGGGTGGGTGCTCTCGCGCCGTTCATCGTGTACCCGGGGTCGCTGGAGATGGTTGCGATGACTTGCGGCACGATCGCCGTTCTTCGCGGACGAGAGCAAGCGCGCAGGTATCTCGCGCCGGACTGATTGCGCGTCGTCGCCGACGTTCGGCCGGTGCCTGGGGATCGTCCGACTCGAGGTCGGGGTTTGATTCTGCCTCGGGGGCGGGTAGGATGGGCCCGCCGGAGGCATCTAAGAGTTGGAGATCAACCTCGTTAGGAGATATCATGCCCGACGACGAAGAAAAGAAGATCATCGTCGACGACGATTGGAAGGTCCAGGCCCAGCAAGAGAAAGAGCGCCTGGCCGAAGAGGCCAAGCAGGCGCAGGAGGCCAAGCAGGAAGGGAAGGCAGAGGGTTCCCTCTTCCTCGACCTGCTCGACATTCTTGCCCAGCAGGTGATGTTGGCCATGGGCGGGGCGCAGCTTCCCAACGGCCAGACTGTGCCCGGCAACCCGGCGGCGGCCAAGCACTTCATCGATATGATCGGTGAGCTTCAGGTCAAGACGAAGGGCAACCTCGAGAAGGAAGAGGAGGAGATCCTGAACACGCTCCTCAGCCGCCTTCGTTGGGCCTTCAGCATGGCCGGGCAACAGGGCAGCGGCGAGGCCCCCGGGCCGCCGACGGATGAAGGGGTGCCGCAACCTCCGCCATCCGAAGGCGGTGACACGCCCACCGGCTAAGCGGCCTGCAACGAAGACCGAACAGTGTGGCACGGCCGCCTCCAGGCTTCGCTACGCTTCGCCGTGACAAGCCCGGCCGTGAACCGAAAGGCCCCAGCCGAGGGCGGCTGGGCCACAGAAGGCAAGGCCGCTCGCCGCAGCCGAGGGCGGCTGGGCCACAGAAGGCAATGCCGCTCGCCCCAGCCGAGGGCGGCTGGGCCACAGAAGGCAAGGCCGCTCGAGCATTCAGCCTTTGCTGCAAACAGCTACTCGCCGATGCGAAGCGGTCGCGGTTGGGTTTCGGGGAGCCGTCCGGCTCACGACTAGAGGCCAAATCGAAGCGTGCGGCGCCGGTCTTTGCCGGCACCGCACGCATTCCTGAACACCATCTTCACGCTCGGATCCGCACGAGCCGGATCACGAATCGAGCGCATCGCTTTTCCATTCTCTACTTGCTCCCGAAGCACCGGTCGAGGTGGTCCTTCTCCGGCGGCTTCGTGATCAAGCTCACGACGATTCCCGTGATGATCGACAGAGGCAACGCGACGATCAGCGGATCGACCACGTACCAGTTCGGCGAGTCGATCAGGATGCTCGGCTTACCGTCGGTGAGCTTCTGCACCAGGCCGATCGCGCCGGCTTCCTTGGCCTTGACGAACAGCAGCCAGAACGCCGTCACACCGAAGCCGACCAGCATCGAGGCGATCGCCCCTGAGCGGGTCATCCGTTTCGTGAAGAGCCCGCCGATGAAGGCCGGCAGAAACGCCGAAGCACACAGGCCGAAGAAGATCGCCGTCGCCCGGGCGATGATGTACCCGCCGCGTGCGCTGTAGCTGATGGTCACGGCCATGATGATGCCAAGGATCACGGCGATCCGCACGACGTGCATGCTCCGGGCCGAATCGGCCGCCTTGGGCGAGCCGGAGAGCTGCTCGAATACGTCGCGACCGATGCTGGTGCCCAGCGCGTGGAACTGACTGGACAACGTGCTCATCGCCGCGGCCAGTAGCGTCAACAGGAATAGCAGGCCGAACCACTTCGGCATGGCCATGGTGATGTAGGTCGGGATGATATTGTCCGAATTGCCCTTGGCGTAGACGATCGAGAGGCTGCGGCCTTGCGCGACGTTGACCTGCTTGCCCTCGGGCGTCTTGGCGGTCTCGTCCAGATACGGCTTCTCTTTGTCCAGCTTGACCGGCGCCTTCTTTCCCTCGACGTCGGTCCAGACGCCATCATCGCTCTTCGCCATGAGTTGCAGGAGGGCTTCATTCTGCTTCTCGTCGATGACCTTGAGGACGCGGCCCTTCATGATCGGACCGAAGCGGGCCATGTAGGCGTTGGACAAGCTGCCGACGGTAAAGGCCACACCCGTCATGACGAGGATGAACACGCCGCCGACGAGGACGGCCCGATTGAGCTCCTTGCGGCTCTTGACGGTCATGAATCGGACGATGAGTTGCGGTTGGGCGAGCACGCCGATGCCCACGCCCAGCACGATCGTCGAGACCGTGATCCACCATAGGTCATACTTCTTGTCACCCCAGCCGAAGGCGGGAAACGCCGTCCACCCCTCGTGGCCCATGGCCTTCAGCTTTCCGGGGACCATGCTGGCCAGCGAGGTCAACTCGCGGTGGGCGTCGCCGACCCCGCCAAGGGAGCCGTAGGTGTAGGCCAACAGGATGAACATGCCGATGAACATGATCGAGCCCTGAAGCGCGTCGGTGTACATCACGCCCTTCAGCCCGCCGATCACGACGTAGGCCGCGATGATCACGCTGAAGATCAGCAGGGCCACGCTGTAGTCGATCTTGAACGACGTCGCGATGAATTCGCATCCGCCGATGAGGACGGCCGCGGAGTACAGTGGGATGAAGAAGAAGATGATCAGGCCGGCGAAGACCTGAATGAACTTGCTCTGGTAGCGCCGGCCGAGCAGCTCAGGAAAGGTGTGGGCGTCGAGGCGATGTCCCATCCGGCGCGTCGGGCCGCCCAGCAAGACAAACGCGATGAAGATGCCCACGAAGATGTTCAGGAAGGTCAGCCACAGCAGGCTCATGCCGAACAGCCCCGCCACGCCACCGAAGCCGACGATGGCACTGGTGCTGATGAACGTCGCCCCGTAGCTCATGGCCATGACGAACGGATGCACCTTACGCCCTGCGATCATGTAGTCCGTGGCCGTCTTGGTCTGGCGATACCCCAGCCATCCCAAGTAGCCGATCACCAACAAGTACACGACGATGACAAGGGCCTCCGTCGGCCCGACGGTTTGTGCTAGCATCATTGGACCACCTCCCTCGAAAGATCTGCTGAGCTCATCGAACGCCGGCTGCCTATGCGCGTGACGAGCCTAGAGATCTTCCTCCACCCGCTTTTCCTCGGCCGCCCAGCGGATATCTTCCTGCTCGACGGGTTCCTCGCCCCTGTTCCAGTTCGTCAGACCATACGCCACGCACAGCAATGAACTCAGGATGCACAGCAGGTACGCCAGCCAGACATAGGTGTCCTCAATCCCAAACATGGTGGAGACCCTCGCTCTGAGCGGCACGGGATGCGCCGCAATCCCCGATGGTTGATGTATGTAAATGCACGTACGAAAAGAAGCGAGGCCTAGTTGTACTGGAAGTTCCGCCTCGTTGCAAAGACTTTGTTCCCGCAATTTGGCGTCACGGCGACCCCGGGGAAGGGGCCGTATCGCGCAGGGGGACGAGGCCGCTCCGGCGGTGAGAAGCCGGTTTGCCAAAGGGTGTTCCCGGTCGCAACACCTTGGGTTGCCTCACTAAGAGATGCGTGGCGCGAGTGCGCGGCGGCCGGATTCCTAGCGTGGGCCGAGCGGGTTCTCGTACCAGATGACGCCGAGGTTGGCACGCTCCTCGCAGGTCAGGACGTCCAGGTCACCGTCGGCGTCCAGGTCGATCAGCTCGGCAAGATCGTACTTGATCCCCTCGGGACCGCTGATCTCGTATCGAACCCAAACGGGATCGGTGGGGGCCGTCACGTAGCGGAGCCAGAACACGCCCGATTTGCCGTCTCCCGCATGCTCGCACGTCACGACGAGGTCCCGCCGACCGTCACGATCGACGTCCCCAATCGCGACGGCCTTCCCCGTCCCGGTGTTCTCGGGCATGGCGATCGTATGCCGTCGCCATCGATGGCCGTTCGCCGAAAGACGCCGGAAGAAGAGCAGGCCATTGTCCTTCGTGGCGACGACGACGTCGTCCAGCCCGTCCTGGTCCAGGTCGCCCTGGGTGAGGAACATCACCTCGTGGTCCTCACCGCCGATGCGGTGGACGGGCCATGGCCGGTGCTTGGCGGCTGCCGTGTCGGGGTTCTCGAGCCAGAGGCAACCCCGTCCCTTGCCGCGCCGATCCGATACGAGGACATCGTCGTCGCCGTCGCCGTCCATGTCGGTCGCGATGAGCGACATGATCCACCCGGCATCAAGGAGCGGATGCCACTCCCAGGCCGTCAGGTCGCGTGCCTCGGCCGGCGCTTCGAACCAGCCGATCTTCGCGCCGCCGCCCTTGGCGCCGGCGACCAGATCGATTCCCCGTGCATCGTCGACCTGCATGGGCAGGCAGAACATCCATTTCATGGCATTCTCGGAAGTAGGAATGGCTTCCGTCTGCCAGGCGGGCGCGTCGAGATAGCGAGCGCGATCGCCGGGCGCCCAGTGGACGTACATGGTTCTGACCCCGCCCTCGCAGGAGCTGACGACGTCGATCGCACCGTCGCCGTCCAGGTCGGCGAAGACGGCATCCTCGGGCGCCCCCACTTCGCCCACCGTGACGGCCGGCCATTTTTGGCGAGCGCGATTCGGACCGGGGTTGATACAGATGCGAATGCGTCCTCCTTCCTCCCACCCCGTGGCGATGTCGGGCAAGTCGTCGCCGTTGACGTCGATCAGCCGGACGCCGTCGGCGCCGCGCGAGGCGGCGTCGATGGTGTGGCGAGACCAACGGACGAAGGGAATCGGCGAGCCCGCGGGGGGGATGCACCCCGCGGCGACGAACGCGGTTCCGATGCTGAAGACGCTTACGATGGCAGCACGGTTCGGCACGATGGGTTCGCTCCTGAAGGTGGACACGGTTCTCGTGATACGGCATCCCATTGTAAGACCTCCTGGCAGGCAGGATCAACGCGTTCGGCGGGCGCGGTCGCGAGATGGATGGGATCTCGGGCGAACTTGCGAATTCGCGAACGTCCGGTATAGTAGAATCTTCCGCGTTGGGCCTACTGACACGAATTCGGGTGTCGACGCGCGGTCGATCGAGCCCGGCACCAAAGTGTTTTCGCGGTCACGAAGCTTGCTGACCGGGAAAGACGAACCCGCGAATGTCCCAAGTCAAGCCGGCGGCGACCTACTCACGCTGTAACGCGCGCATTCTTCTGCCGTGAGGGGCAGCGGTTTGACACGCCCACCGCGAGGTGTCGTGGCGGCATCCAACCAATGCCGTCGAGTGGAACGGAACTCAACCAGAGAAGGAAACGAACCATGGATCAAGCTCCCCACGAATTGCCTGGCATTCACTCTTCTCTCTACCGGCCCCTCAGCGACGCGGACATGAAGCAGATCGCGGAGGCGGCCTTTCGTGTCCTGGCCGAATCGGGTGTGGCCGTGTACTCCAAGCGGGCCCTGGAAGCATTGCAGAAGGCAGGGGCCGAGGTGGACACGGACGCTCGAACCGCGAAGCTTCCACGGGCCTTCGTCGAGAATGCCATCGACTCCAACCCGTCGAGCATCACCCTGTACTCACGTGACGGCTCGTGCGACGTCGTCTTGGAGAAGAACCGCGTCAACTATGGAACCGGAGGCACGGCGATCTACGTGCTCGACCCGGACAACGGGAAGCGTAGACGTTCGACGACGGAAGACGTCGCGCTGAACGCGCGGCTGATCGACACACTGAAGAACATCCATCTCTTCACGATCAACGTCTTTCCGCACGACGTCGAGAACACCGACCATATCGACGTCAACCGTTTCTTCCATGCCTTCGACAACACCACCAAGCACGTCATGGGCGGCATCTACTCGCAGTCGGGGTGCGAGTCGGTCGTAAAGATGGCCGAGACGATCGCCGGCGGGGCGAAGGAGCTGCGCGATCGGCCGTTCGTTTCCTTCATTACACTCATCATCAGCCCGTTCAAGATCGACGACATCTACGGGGACATGACGTGCTACCTGGCCGAGCAGGGACTGCCCGTCGTCGTTCCGACCGAACCGATTTGTGGGACGACCTCACCGATCACGTTGGCGGGGAACGTGCTGACCCACGTGGCCGAGACGCTGGCGGGCATCGCCCTGGTGCAGAGCGTCAAGAAGGGCGCGCCGGGAATCTGCGGGAGCGTCGGGTCGATCACGAACCTCCGCACCATGGATCATCTGGGCGGACCGATCGAGCGGGCGATGATCAACGCGGCCGTCTCCCAGATGTCGCAGTACTTCGACATCCCTCTCTACTCCACCGCGGGCACGACCGACAGCAAGGAGGTGGACATCCAGGCGGCCTACGAAAGCGGGATGTCCAGCCTGCTCGTGGCGATGTCGGGCGCAAACTACATCCATGACATCGCCGGGCTGATGGAGGCCGACCTCACCGTGTCCTACGACAAGCTCGTCATGGACAATGAGATCCTCGGCATGTGCCAGCGGGTCCTGCGGGGCATCGAGGTGAACGACGACACGCTCGGCACGGAGATGCTGATCCGCAAGGGGCCTGCCCAGGACTTCCTCGCCGAGGAGCACACCATCGAGTTTATGCGAACCGAGTTCTTCGAGCCGCAGATCGCCAATCGAGAGAAGCGTGAGGCCCTCGCCTCGGACTCCGACGCCCTGAGCCGGGCGAAGCAGATCGTCCAGGATGTGCGAAGTCGGCCGGCGGAAAGCCGTCTTGACGCGTCGGTACGTCAGCAGATCCTCGATACGTTCGCGGAGATCAAGCGGCCGTAGAAGACCGGAGGTCGCGCAAACGGACGGACACGTTGCCATGCCGTGATCGTACCATCGGCGGGATGCACCCCCTGCTTCGATAAGTGTTGCCTGTGGATGTGAACCGGCGTGGGCATTACCATGCCGTGTACCGTCCTGGTCGGGGTCGGCCGGGGCAGGGAAGCGATCTCCACCCTTCCTCCGAAGGAGCAGAACGATGCGCACGAACGTACTGTGTAGTGTCGCCCGGTTTCGGTCCATTGCGTTCCTGGGCTTTGCCTTCGTCTTCTGTCTCACCGGCAACGGGGCGCATGCCGGCGCGATCGCGGCGGCCCGGGCCGAGGCGATACGCAAGGCCACGCGTTTCGAGGGCGGGCTCATCGTCCATCTCGGGTGTGGAGACGGAAAGCTGACCGCCGCGCTTCGGGCCGATAACGCCTGCGTCGTTCACGGCCTGGATCGGGACATGCGCAACGTGCAAGCCGCGCGCAAGCGGATTCGGTCGCGAGGGGAGTACGGGCCGGTCGCCGTCGCGCAGCTCGCGGGGGAGCGGCTGCCCTATATCGACAACCTGGTCAACCTGGTCGTGGCAGAGGAGCTCGGCTCGATTCCGCGGCAGGAGATCCTCCGCGTCCTCGCACCGGAAGGGATTGCGTACATCAAGTCCGGCGACGCATGGACGAGGATCGCCAAGCCGCTTCCCAAGGCGATCGACGAGTGGACGCACTGGCTCCACGACGCGACAAACAACGCGGTGGCAAACGACAAGATCGTCGGCCCGCCGAGGCAACTCCACTGGGTGCGCGGCCCGAAATGGGCGCGGAGCCATGACCACCTCGCCAGCGTCAGCGCGGCCGCTTCTTCGGGCGGAAGGCTGTTCTACATCGTGGACGAGGGGCCCATCGCCGCGGTTGTGCTGAAACCCGATTGGAACCTTGTCGCCTGCGATGCCTTTAGCGGCGCGACGTTGTGGAAGCATCCCATCGGCCGGTGGGAATGGCATCTGCGAGGGTTTCGCAGCGGGCCGAGCGACATCGCCCGCCGACTCGTCGCCGTCAACGATCGCCTCTACGTGACGCTGGCCATCGACGCGCCGGTGAGCGAGCTGGACGCGGTTACCGGCAAGACGGTGCGAACGCTCGACGGAACGGACAACGCGCGAGAGATCGTCTGCGCCGACGGGATCGTCTTCGTCGTCGTAGGAGACCCCGAGGCGGAAGGGGCCGCCGAGCAGGCTAGGCGTCGCGGTCAACGGCCGGGATTCGCCGAGGTGCGATCGCAGCGACCACCGTACCCCAAGCTTCCACCGCGCAAGCGGATCTTGGCCTTTGAGGCCGAGACCGGTCAGCGCCTCTGGAAGAAGGGCGACGCCGACACGCAAGAGCTCATGCCATGCACGTTGGCGGCGGCCAACGGAAAGGTCTACTTCCAGAACGCCGATGAGATCCTGTCTTTGGACGCCAAGTCCGGCAAGCAGATTTGGCGTACGGCACGGCGAGTGAGTCGTCACCGGCCCGCGTGGACGGCGCCGACGCTCGTGGTCTACGAAGACGTGGTCTTCTCGGCCGATCGTCAGGTCCAGCCGAAGCCGGAAGATGCTGAGGCGAAGGGCCGAAAGGTCGCGTGGTACGTCTCCAGCGCCGGCGGGCGAGCGCCCGTGGGCGAGCTGATCGCCTTCTCGGCCGAGACGGGAGAGCGGTTGTGGAGCGCGAAGTGCGAGGAGTGCTACAACGCGCCGACGGACGTCCTGGTCGCCGACGGTCTGGTGTGGACGGGTGAGCTCGTACGAGCCAAGGAGCCCGGCATCACGAGCGGGCTCGACCCGAAGACCGGCCAGGTGAAGAGGACGCGGCCGAGGGACCAGCAGTTCTTCCAGCCCGGCATGGGCCACCATCGTTGCTATCGCAACAAGGCGACGGAGAAGTACCTTGTGCTTGGGCGCTCGGGTGTCGAGTTCATCGACGTGGCCTCCGGCGAGGGCATCCCGCACCATTGGACCCGCGGGACCTGCCAGTACGGCGTGATCCCCTGCAACGGCCTGCTGTATGTGCCGCCACACTCGTGTGCATGCTTCATCACGGCCAAGCTGAGGGACTTCAACTGCTTCGCACCGGCAAGCGGCTCGCCGCCGGCGACGGTGGACAAACAGAACCGACTCGTGAAGGGACCAGCCTACGGCAAGATCGACGACCAGACCGCGGGGAAGAACGATTGGCCTTCCTATCGTTGCGACGCTAAGCGGAGCGGGAGTATCGATGCCCCTGTTCCCGCAAAGCTCGCACCTGCGTGGCGGACCGAATTGGACGGGCGGCTGACCCCGGTCGTGATCACGGGCGGCAAGCTGTTCGCCGCCCAGATCGATGCCCACACAATCCACGCGCTGCGCGCGAGCGACGGCGAGAAGGTCTGGTGCTACACGGCCGGCGGGCGGATCGACAGCCCGCCGACGATCTGGAAGGGACACGTCTTGTTCGGTTCCGCCGACGGGTGGGTGTACTGCCTGCGGGCCTCCGACGGGGCGGAGGCGTGGCGGTTCCGGGCCGCGCCGCGGGACGTGCGCATCATGGTCCGCGACCAGCTGGAATCGGCGTGGCCCGTTCCCGGCAGCGTGCTCGTACGTGACGGAGTGGTCTATTGCGCCGCCGGACGCAGTTCGTACCTGGACGGCGGGATTCGCCTGATCCGGCTTGACGCCGAGACAGGCAAGCTGCTGTCCGAAACGGTGCTCGATCACCGCGACCCGAAGACCGGCTACCAACGTAAGGAGGTCGTTCGCGGCACGAACATGCCGGGTGCCTTGCCGGACGTGTTGTCGTCCGACGGCCAATCGGTCTTTCTCCGCCACATTCGGTTCGACCTCCAGGGCAAGCAGCTACCGAACGACGTGCCGCACCTGTACAGCCCGGCAGGCTTCCTGGACGATGCCTGGTGGCATCGGACATACTGGATGGTGGGCACGTCGATGGGGACCGCCTACGGCGGTTGGCCGAGGGTGGGCATGCAGGTCCCTGCGGGGAGATTGCTGGCGGTCGACGGTCCGTTGGTCTATGGATTCGGGCGAAGTCAGTATCACCACACGGGCGGACACGTTGGGATCGATGCGGCAACCGTATTTCATTTCAGGGGAAAGCGCGAGGAACAGTGGCGGACGACGCGCTATCGGGCGTTCGCCATGCGTCGAACGCCCGAGCGCGAGCAGCAGCAAGCCGCCAAGGGGAAGCGTCGCGGCAAGCGTGGTCCCGCGCGGAAGGACTTCCTCTGGACGCGAGAGCTGCCCATGCTGGTTCGGGCGATGGCGCTGGCAAAGGATCACCTGCTCATGGCCGGGCCGCCGGACCTCTTCGCCACGGACGATCCGATCGGCGCGCTACACGGCAAAGAAGGCGGCAAGCTGATGGTGCTTTCGGCGAAGCAGGGCAAACCGCTGGCGGCATACGACCTGAAGAGTCCGCCCGTCTTCGACGGCCTGGCGGCCGCGGACACGTCGGTCTACCTGGCGACGGCGGCCGGCGAGATCCTCTGTTTCCGCGGAACGCGATAGCGGGTGTGGGACGCCCCGGAATGCATGATGCATCGGCGCCGTCGAGTGCATGGAGGAAGAACGCGTTGTGGGGCAAGGACCTTCCGGTTTGCGGATTGTGGTGAGGTCGGAGAAGCGAGCCTAGTACTGCATTTCAGAAGTATCGCGACTACCTGCCCGAGCCGTTTGTGGCGAGCCAAGTCGAGCCGCCGGATTCATCCGGCGCGGCC